>CAZWHZ010000014.1:5477-25241 GCA_964633745.1 uncultured Acidimicrobiia bacterium | reverse complement strand
CCCACCAGCGCCACGTCCCTGCCAGACGATTGAACACCTGCCGTGCCGAGTGCTCGGGACCGAGCACCGGGTTCCCTTCATCATCGACGATCGGCTGACCGTCCTTGTCGACCTGGGGGACACCCGCCTTGCGGAAGTATTTCGACACCATGATGTCGGACGCCACCTGTGACCAGGCTGTCGGAATCTCCGCTTCCTTCATCTCGAAGACGATCGAGCCGTCCGGGTTCGTGATGCGTGAATCCCGGAACGTCCATTCGATGTCTGCGTACGGATCGCGTCCCTCCGTCGTGAACCGACGAGTGATGCGGAGGCCGTTGATGGCGGTCATTTCACTCCCTCCGAGTATCTTCCCAACAAAGAAACCACTACATGTTGTGGTCAGGGGGGGAGTGACCGCGACATATGGTGTTGAAGCCTCAACACTGTAATCGCACGCATGTAATTACGTCAATGAAATCCTGGACCTATTTTTCGCGCTGCCCAGAACGGTGCGGGCGGCACTCTACGCGAGGAGGGTTTGGTCGCGAAAACCGGGCCCGAGACACGTTTTCGCGCCTTCGAAGCAGTTGTCCTCGGTGACGAGGGCAGAAAGGATCACTCCTGCGCCGGAGTCGAACCACGGCGTGAGAACCCCGATCGACGAGGCGCTCGCCTGCAAAGAAGAAGGCAGAGCGGAGACGATCCTGTTCAACCTGACAGGGCACGGGCACTTCGACATGGCGGCGTATGACCGCTACTTCGCAGGGGAACTCGCGGACCCCGGATGAGGCGATCGCTACATCCCTGGCGCGACTGCCGGAGGTCGGTAGGTCGACTAGAGACCCAGCGTGAGGTCGGGCATCGCCGCATCCTCGGCGTCGTAGTCGAAGCGGTGCGGCGGGAGTTCGTCGGGCATGGTGACGGTCTCCCACTCGATCGTCTCGCGCATCGCTTCGTCGGGTCCGACCGGTTCGGCGTAGTCGAGTTCGGTTCGGATCTTGACGGTGTCGACGACGAGCGACTGGTCGAGGTTCAGCCCGTCGTGCAGGTGTGAAGGAAGTTGACCCGTGGGGAGCGGGATGATCTCGCCATCCCAGTCGACCTGACGGGCGATCGCCCTGATCCACTCGGGTTCGGTGCGATCAGGTTCGGCGACGTTGTAGATGCTGCCGACGGCTCGATCATCCGTCACGGCGCGAGCAATCGCGTCGGCGACGTTACCGACAAACGCCCGCGACCACTTCCAGGAGGACGCCGCAGCGTCGATCAAGATCGCCGGACGACCGTCCAGCATGCGCCTGAGGTAGGGGTAGGGGCGATGCTGGTAGTCCCCGGGGCCGTATACGGCGGGGAGTCGCAGGATGGTGCCCGGCAGATCTGGGTCGGCGAGGTAGGACTCCTCGACAGGGATCTTGTCGTAGTCGTAGAGGTGGCTGGTCTCGTCGACCACGTCCCGGTACGGGTACCGCTTGGTGCGCAGCGGCGCTCCTTCGTTCATCGGAATAGGCACCGGAGGAAGAGCCTCCTTGCCTCTGAGGATGTCGTAGGCCAGGTACACGTCCTGGCTGGAGATGCCCACGATCCGCCCGGCGACACCGGCGCACGCCACCATCGTGTCCACTGCCTGGGCGCGGGTGAGGGGAATCATGTCCAGGATGACCTCGGGCGCAAGCCGCTCGAGGCGCGCCCGCTGGTCGAGCAGCTCGCTGCGATCCCCATGCAGGTGCCGCACGTCCGGTGCGTCCTCGGGTTCGGTGGAGCCGCGATGGAACACCGTGACGTCACATCCCAGTTCGACCAGGCGTCGGACGGCCCAAAGGCCGATGAATCGGGTTCCGCCGATGACGAGGACGGAAAGCATCTGGCTGCTCCTAGGGTTTCAGGTGTTCGACGAGGAAACCGGTGATCGCCTCGTACGCCCGCTCCTTGTTCTCGCGTTTGACCATGTCGTGGCCCTCGTCGTCGAACACCAGGTACTCGATGTCCTTGCCCTGCGATCGCAGTTCCTCGACGAGGCTGTCCGACTCGGCGACGACGACACGTGGGTCGTTGCGGCCCTGGATGACCAGCATCGGGCAGGCGAGATCGCCGAGGAACGTCTTCGGAGAGCGTTCTTCCAGGAAGTCGTGATCTCGTTCCGGGTGCCCGATCGCCATGTAGAAGTAGGTCTTCCACGTCTCCGGCAACCCTTCGATGAACGTGAACAGGTTGTACGGACCGAACATGTCGATCGCCGCGGCCCACAGATCGGGATGACGGCCCGCGAGTTCGAGGGTCATGTACCCACCGTAGGAACGGCCCAGTACCCCCATTCGGGACGTGTCGAGACGGTCGTCCTTCGCGAGGTACTTGACCGCTTCGACATGATCGAGTCGGTCCTTGCCGCCCCAGTCGTGGTCGACCTGCTTCATGTAGGAAAGCCCGTAGCCACGCGATCCGCGAACGTTGGGAACGAACACCGCAAACCCGCGCAACGTCAAGTACTGGATCAGCGGCATCGAGAACCAGGTGAAGTCGGGCCGCTCCTGGCTCTGTGGACCACCGTGGATGTAGTACGCCACCGGCCTGGGACCCTTGAAGTCGTCCTTCGGCAGGTACAGGCGTGCGGAGACGCGCAGTCCGTCGAAGCTCGTGAACGAGGCATCCTCACCAGGGGAGAGCAGGTCGGTGGGCACTCCGGTGAGGCGCTCGCTCGTGTGCTGTGTGACTTCGTCGCGGCGAACGGTGAAGAGCTGAACGGGCGAGGTCGCCGTGGAGAACGCCAGGGCGAACGTGTCCTGGTCGCGGTCGTACGAGAACTCGGCCGCAACGCCGTCGTGCAAGCGTCCCTTTCCCCAGAGGACCCGGGTGACATCCAGGCGAAGCGACGGTTCATCGAACGTGGCTTCGTATGCCCACGAACAACCGTCGATGTTGTACCCGAGCATGAATCGATCGCCGTCCAGATGGAGGAGCGTTCCGAACTCGCCGACGCCACTGTGCTGTACGCCGGTGATGGTCACAGGATCGATCTGGTGCCGGCCATCCAGCGGGATCCAGCCGCAGCCTCCGGCGTCGTCGAACAGGGTGGTCTCGGTCAGGATCCCCCTGTCTTCTCGGAAGTAGCAGACGCCAAACCCGGTTGGAGGAACGGACACATCGGGAGTTCGATCCTCGAGCGGAGTTCCGGCCAAGAGTGCGCGGCTGCCGGTCGTACGATCCCACATGTAGAGGACGTTGTCGGCCGCGGAGTAGCCGTCTGCGACGACGACACGATCGAGAGTGTCGTCGAGTCCGACTGTGAAGTTCCCGTAGACGCTGGTGCCGAGATCGAGCAGCTCATCCGTTTTCACGTTCCAGATGTAGGACCCGAAGTCGGGGCTGACGCGCGGGTCGACGTTCAGCACTGCCAGGTGGCGATCACGGAAGCTCCAGATCAGGTTGACCTGCTGTCCCTCGAACCGATCGCCGAACACCGGCTCAGGGGTGCCGCCCGACAAGGGGAGAGTGCAGGGCTGGTAGTTCTCGTCTCCGTCCGAGTCGACCATGAGCAGAATCTTGTCGAGGTCGGGAAACACCGCGAACAGCTCACCCTGCACGAGCTTGGGGTTGGCGAGCGCCATGCCGTCGGGAATCAGCGGCTCCGGGTCACCTCCAGTGAGAGGCTTCCGGTAGAGGCTCATCCGTCCGGAGAGGTCGCTGGCGAAGTACAAGTAGCCGTCGGCAGTCACCGGATGGAGAAACAGTCGTGCGGAGAGCAGTGGTGCGATCGATTCGAACATTCGGGCCCTTTCGTCTTCCTGAGGCTACGGCATTGGTCATGGTGCGTGCCTGGTGCGTTCATGCCACAGTGGTGTTGTGAACGGATTGTTTCATGCTCCGCCGACGCGATCGGTTGGCCGATCCTTGCTGGTCGCTTGCCTGTGGAGCCTCGCCCTGGTGCTTCTCGGTGCGTTCGCGCTCGGCGTCGTGGCTCTCGTCGCGTTGGGGATCACTTCGCTTACCGGGCGTGGGGATGTCCTCGATGCCGTCGGTCTCGCCGGCTGGGTGATCACGACGATCGCAGGAGCGACTCTCGTGTGGGTGGCGGCCTATGCCTCGACAGGGTGGGGCTCGCGGCGGAGGACGATTGTCGGCGTGGGCGTCGGTCTGGCACTCGGTGCCGGGTACACCCTCCTCGGTGCGGAACTGGGTGTCGTGGCCGGGCTGGCAATGGGGTGGGCCGTGGTCATCCCCGCCGAGAAAACGGAGCGGGTCGTTGCGCGGTCGTTGCCGGCCTTGCTCGTTGGCGTCGTCTCGATTCCTGGCATGACGCGACTCGGCTTCGGCGGTGTTGTTGCCGCGTCGCCATGGGCGGCTGCGCTACTTGTGCTGATCGGCGATGCCGCCTGGACGGCGCTGGGACGGATCCGCAAGGACTGAGACTGTCTGCTGTCTGCTGCGAGCGCAGCCAGCCGCGGTAGCCTGAGGGTGATGCGCGCGATTGTGAAACCGTCGCCGGGTCCCGGACTCGAAATGGCCGACGTTCCTATTCCGACACCCGGACTGGCTGACGTACTCATTCAGGTGAAGGCGACGTCGATCTGTGGAACAGACATGCACATCAGGGAGTGGGATCCGTGGGCCCAGGCCCATGTCTCGCCGCCTCTCATCGTCGGTCACGAGCTGTGCGGGATCGTGGTCGACAAGGGTGCCGCTGCGGACGGGCCAGAGATCGGTGATCTGGTATCGGTCGAGTCCCATGTCGTTTGCGGGCAGTGCCGGTTCTGTCGCACTGGCAAGGGGCACCTGTGCGAGAACACGGAGATCCTCGGGGTCCACCGTGACGGCGTATACGCCGAGTACGTGGTGGTGCCGGCGATCAATGCGTGGCCCGATCCGCCCGACATGCCGTACTCGATCGCTTCGCTCCAGGAGAACTTCGGGAACGCCGTCCACACGGTGTCGGTCGCGAACATCTCCGGTCGGAAGGTGCTGGTCACAGGGTGCGGACCGGTGGGGGTGATGGCGATTGCCGCCGCCATCGCATTGGGGGCGAGGGCCGTGTACGCCACCGACGTCTCCGACTACCGCCTGGAGATGGCACGCAAGCTCGGCGCCGAACACACATGGAATCCTCGTCGAGACCCGGTCGTCGAGCTCGGCATGGAGGCGACGGACGGTGAGGGCGTCGACGTACTGCTGGAGATGTCGGGGGCACCGTCGGCGATCCAAGAGGGGTTCTCGCTGTTGAAACCAGGTGGCGAAGCAGCACTGCTCGGGTTGTCTTCGGGACCGATCCAGTTCGACCTCGACGACAACATCGTCTTCAAGGGAGCGACGGTGCACGGCGTCATCGGACGGAAACTCTGGGACACCTGGTACGAGATGCGGGGGCTCCTACGCGCCGGCGCCGTCGATCTCGGGCCACTTGTCACGCATCGCCTCGCGCTCGACGATTTCGAGAAGGCGTTCGACTTGATGGCCTCGGGCGAGTGCGGCAAGGTCGTGATGTTCCCCGACCCCAACGACGCGGACGGACCATTGAGCTGAGGTGAGCATGGACAAGATCGGATTCCTTCGCGACCAGGTGCAGGAGCTCAAGGATGAGGGCCTGTACAACACGATTCGCCACATCGACGGTTCCCAGGGTTCCTGGTTGACCGTCGACGGCAAAGAGGTGCTCAACTTCTGCTCGAACAACTACCTGGGACTGGCCGATCACCCGCGCCTCGTCACTGCGGCAAAGGCCGCCCTGGATCGGTATGGCGTCGGGCCAGGAGCGGTGCGCACCATCGCGGGGACGATGACCATCCACGACGAACTCGAGGACAAGCTCGCGTCCTTCAAAGGGGTGGAGGCCGCCATCTCACTCCAAGCAGGGTTCGTTGCCAACGCGGGTGCGATACCGGCACTCGTGGACAAGGGCGACGTGATCGTCACCGACGAACTGAACCATGCGTCGATCATCGATGGGGTTCGGCTGGCGAGGGCGTCCCGCAAGATCTATGCCCACTGCGACACGGACGACCTTCGCGTCAAGCTCGCCGAAGCGAAGACCGAGGGTGCCAGGAGAGTCTTGATCATCACAGACGGTGTGTTCTCGATGGATGGGGATGTCGCCCCACTGGACCGGATCGTCGATGCCGCCGATGAATTCGAGGCAATGGTGATGGTCGATGACGCGCATGGAGAAGGGGTGCTCGGAAGAGGTGGACGAGGCATCGTCGACCACTTCGGTCTCCATGGGCGGGTCGAAGTGGAAGTCGGAACGATGTCGAAGGCGTTCGGTGTCGTCGGAGGCTACGTGGCGGGCCCGGCGCCGGTCGTCGAGTGGCTTCGCCAGCGTGCCCGGCCATTCCTGTTCTCCTCGGCGGTGACACCAGCCGACGTCGCCGCCTGCATCGCGTCTGTCGAGATCCTCGGCGAGTCGACCGAACTCGTCGACCGGCTGTGGGACAACGCGTCCAGGTTCAAGGAGTCGATGGCCGCTGCAGGGTTTGACATCGGGCATTCCGAGACACCGATCACCCCGGTGATGCTCGGTGACGAGAAGATCGCCCAGGAGTTCTCCCGGCGTCTGTTCACAGAACATGCAGTGTTCGCTCAGGCGATCGCCTACCCGACCGTGCCGCTCGGCAAGGCGAGGATCCGGGTCATGATCTCTGCTGCGCACAGCCACAAGGACTTGCAGTACGGTGCCGATGCGTTCGCGAAGGTGGGAGCGGATCTCGGAGTTGTCTGACGACAGCCGACGGCCGTACCCCCCACCTCGTACGCGACCGAAGTCATCCCCGAACCGCGGGGCGAGCCGTACCCGATGTCCAGGCTGGACGCGTTCGCGTGCGACCAGGCGGGGTACGAGGTTCAGCCACGCGGGGCGGGGCTACCCCGTGGCTCTGCGGTAGGCCCGTACGGCCAGGGGGGCGAAGACGATCAGGATGCCGATTGCCCACGCGAGCGCGAGCGTGACCTGACCGGCCACGGTGTCGCCGGCGGGAAGGGCACCCTGACCAAGCACGAGGCCACGGATCGCGTTGGTCGTGATCGTGATCGGCTGGTTGTCGGCGAACGCCTGGAGCCACAACGGCATCGTCTCGGTCGGGACGAAGACAGACGACGCGAACACCAGGGGGAACACGGGGAGGAACACCGCCGACTGTGCCGCTTCCGGGTTCTTGACCGCGAGCCCGATCAGCGCCATCACCCACGACAGGCCGTAGGCGAAGATCCCGGCAACGGCGAGCCCTCCAAGCAAGCCCCAGAAGCTCGTCTGGTACCGGAACCCGAGCAGGAATCCCACCGAAACCATGAGGGTGATCACGAATGCGTTGCGGATGAGGTCGGATAGCGTTCGCCCGGCGAGCACCGCCGAACGCGCCATCGGCAATGAGCGGAAGCGGTCGATGACCCCTTTCGACAGGTCCTCGGTCAACCCGAGTGCCGTTTGGCCTGCACCGAATGCGGCAACCTGCACGAGGAGACCGGGGATCAGCCAGTTGAGGTACTTGCCACCTGCCGCCGGCGGGATGGCCCTACCGATCGCTCCACCGAACACATAGTTGAAGAGCAGCAGGAACATGATCGGCTGCACCGTGGCGAAGACCAGAAGCTGCGGAAGTCTGACGTTCCTCAGCAGGTTTCTTCGGGTGATGACGAACGTGTCCTTGATGGTGTGTGAGAAGCTCATCGTGGTGTGGGCAGCCGTAGTCATGCGCCCCTCCTCTTGCGTCGTCGCTTCGGTCCGTTGGTCGCACCGTCTTCCCCTTCCACGGACTTGCCGGTGTAGGCGAGAAACACATCGTCCAGCGTCGGACGCCGGAGGGTGATGTCGTCGGGGGTGACACCGCCACTGTCGAGGCTGCGGACAGCGGCCATCAGGGTCTCGGCTCCCTTTGGCGCCGGCAGGGTGATCCGTTTGGAGGCAGCGTCGAAGGTGGCGTCGTGGCCGTTGATGCTGGAGAGGAGCCTGACGGCATTCTCCCGGTCGGCATCATCGACGATCACTTCAACGACCGAACCACCAAGGCGGTCTTTGAGCTCGTCCGGGGTGCCTTCGGCAATGAGATGGCCGTGGTCGATCACACCGATGCTTGCCGCGAGCTGATCCGCCTCGTCCAGGTACTGCGTGGTCATCAAGATCGAAGTCCCGTTCTCGACCAGTTCCCTGATGAGGTTCCAGATGTCGACGCGGCTTCGAGGATCGATACCGGTGGTTGGCTCGTCGAGGAACAGGACTCGCGGCCGTCCCACCATCGACGCCGCCAGGTCGAGCCTCCGTCGCATCCCTCCCGAATAGGTGCGTACGGTTCGATCGGCGGCGTTGCCGAGGTCGATCCGGTCCAGCACATCCGCCGCCCGTCGACGGGACTCGGCCGCCGACAGGTTGTACAGACGTCCGACCATCTCGACGTTCTCACGACCGGTCAAGTACTCGTCGACTGCTGCGAACTGCCCCGCGAGGCCGAGGCGCGTACGGGCCGTCCTTGGATCGTGTAGGACGTCGACACCATCCACCCACCCCTCACCGGAGTCTGGCCTGATCAGCGTCGTGAGGATGCGGATGAGGGTCGTCTTGCCGGCTCCGTTGGGACCGAGAAGGCCGTAGATGATGCCCGGCTCGAACGACAGGCTGACGTCATCGAGTGCGGTGGTTTCGCCGAACGTCTTGACGACGTGTTCGGCCCTGACGATGGGTGAGTCCATGGTGTTCCTACCTGATGATCCGAAGAGCATCGAGCATTACAGCAGGCCGGTCACGCTATGGAGAAGTGGGGTGTTGTCACGAGCTGATCTTCCCGACGGTCTGGGCGGCGGGCGGAGGTACCCTCGCGATCGTGATCCCTGCATTGCCTCCGTGGCTATCCGACATGGTGCCGTTCGAGCGCAGCATGGTTCAGGTGGGCGAGCATCGGATCCATGTGATGTCATCGGGTCAGGGTGTGCCGGTGTTGTGTGTCCACGGGAACCCGACGTGGGGGTTCCTTTACCGAAAGGTCGCCCGGGCTCTCGAGGAAGTGCCGCTGAGGATCATCATGCCGGACCTCATCGGTCTGGGTTTCTCTGATCACCCGACGGATCCATCGATGCACACACTGGAGCACCACATCGCGTGGATGGGTCGGCTCATCGACGCGCTCGATCTCGATGCTGTGACCCTTGTGGTCCACGACTGGGGAGGCCCGATAGGAACCGGCGCATTCGTTGACCGACCCGAACGGCTGTCCGGATTGGTCGTGCTGAACACGATCTTGAGCGAACCCAAAGAGGGGTTTCGACCGACCTTGTTCCATCGGTTTGGACGGATACCGGTGGTGAGCGATCTCGCCTTTCGGGTGTTCGGGTTCCCGCAGGTGCGCTTGTCGATGGCGCAAGCCGACAAGTCGTCCATCAGTGGTGACGTGTCCAGGGCCTATCGCTACCCCCTGAGGTCGAGGCGTGCCAACCAGGCCCCTCTTGCGCTCACCCGGATGGTGCCGGATTCAATGGAGCACCCTTCGGTCGAGCCGCTTCGGCGTATCGGTCGATTCGTGCGCGACTACCGAGGACCGGCCGAGATCGTGTGGGGCGATCGTGATCCCGTGCTGGGGCGCGTGCGCAATCACATCGCTCGCATGCTTCCCGACGCTCCGGTCACACGGACAGATGCCGGTCACTTCCTGCAAGAAGAGGTCCCGCACGAGATCGCCGCGACGATCCGGCGTGTGGCATCCGTCTGATCCCTCTACTCCAAGACGACGATGTTGCGTTTGGCGCACATGTCCTTGAGGACCTGTGGCCACACCGTGACGCTGACCTCGCCGAGATGCGCTTTGCGAAGCAGGTACATGTAGGTGCGCGACTGGCCGATCCCGCCACCGACCGACAAGGGAATCTCGTCGTTGACGATCGCCTGGTGGTAGGGGAGCTCGAGGAGGTCCGTCTGCCCTGTTGCTTCGAGCTGCTGCACGAGCGTCTCCTTCGTCACCCGGATGCCCATCGATGTGAGCTCGTGCCGGCGGTGGGTGACCGGGTTCCAGACGAGGATGTCCCCGTTCAACCCGTGCATCGGTCGGCCGTCGCTCGACAGGGTTGGAGAGATCCAGTCGTCGTAGTCGGCCGCTCGCATTTCGTGCGGGTACCCGTCCTTCAGCGTCCACCCTATGCCGTAGATGAAGATTGCCGGATACTCCTGGAGGATGGCTGTCTCGCGCTGCTTCCTCGGCAGATCCGGGTATCGCTCGAGGATGTCCTCTGCATGCAGGAACGTCAGCTCCCGGGGGATGGGCGGGTATCTGGTATCGAGTTGGGGCCATCGCTCGAGCAGCATGTCGTTTGCGCCTACGAGCACCTTCCAGATGCTCTTCACCACGTCGGTGAGGAACGGGAGGTTGCGCTGGTCGAGAGTGATGACTCGTTCCCAGTCCCACTGGTCGACGTAGGCCGAGTGGTCGTGGTCGAGGAAGTAGTCCTTGCGGACGGCTTTCATGTCGGTGATCAGGCCCTCACCTTCGCCCATGCCGAACTGTCGAAGCGCCATCCGCTTCCACTTGGTCGCCGCCTGCACCACCTGGGCATCGATGGGATGGAGATCGTGATCGTTCGAGATATGGAACTGGATCGGAGTCCGCGAACCGTCACGGTCCAACATGTCGTTGACTCCGCTGTCGGCATCGACGATGAGAGGGACCTGGACCATCTGGAGGTTGAGTGCTTCCGCGAGGTGCTCCTCGATGTACTGCTTGGCCGCGAAGAGGGCTGCCATCGTCTCTCGTGGCGTCAGCAACGGTTGGTAGTCGCCGGGTAGAACGGTCTCTACCTCGTCATACGATCCGATTCCAGGTCCGGCGAGATCAGCTGTCTTGTCGTTCATGACACCTCCTGTGCCCAAACCTACGCCTTGACCGTGACGTCGTCGTGAAAGGAACTAGCCTTGCGCCAATGGCAACTGTCCGTCTGTTCGCTCACCTCAGAGAGCTCGCGGGGGCATCCGAGGTACAACTCGAAGGCTCGACCGTCCACGAGATCCTTGGCCAGGCCGCCGACAGGTACGGCAGTGAGTTCGAAGAGGGCCTCCGGCACTCCCGTGTCTGGGTCAACGGAGATCCGGCCGATGGCCTCGACGAGGTTCGGGCGGAGGATGAAGTGGCATTGTTGCCTCCTGTGTCGGGTGGCGCCGGACCGAGCAACGAGCTACGGCAGTTCGGACCGTTCCTCGTTTCCCTCCTGCTCTTGGTGACCAATGCCCTCAAAGATCCGGTGTGGTTCGTCGCTGCGCTGGTCGGTGTTGCCGCCCTCTGGGCATGGGACCTTTCGGAGAACGGCGCTTTCCCGGGACCTGCGCTTCGGGTACCACTTCTCGTTGCGGCGCTTGCAGGTGCCGTGATTCCCTACGCATGGAGCGTCGGAAGAGGTGGATGGGGAGGACTCGGGCTCGCCGTCCTCGTCGCTGTTCTGACGGTCCTCATCCGGAGCGTTCTCGTTGCTGAGGGACGGGATCTCGTCTCCACGTCGGTCGCGCTGACGGCCGCGGTGGTTGCGGCCGGTGGTGTGGGATCGTTGGTGCTGGCGCGGATCGCGACGACATCGGGACAGCGATGGATCTGGTTGTTTCTGATGATGGTGATCGGAGCCAGGGGTATTGCCGCCTACCTGTCCGGGCGGGAACTCGCTCTTGATCCACTGAGCGGCAGTGTCGTCGTTGCCGTGATCATGGGCATCGTCGCGGCACTCGTGTTCGATCTCAACGGCTTCGCAGCGTTCCTCGTGGCGATCGTCGTCGCGGTCGTGCTCATCGTGGGTGCAGCGTTCGCCTCGCTCATGTCGACGCGTGAGGTGTACTTCGCCCGGCGACTTCCGGGAGTTCTGCCCGACGTGGGGGCCGGCTTGCTCGCTGCCTTGGTCTTCTTGCCGGTCGCCTGGACGCTCCTTCCGTACTAGTGACGATTCGGGTCACGTGGCGACGGCGCATCGCCGTGCTCGTCGGAGGTGGACTGGGTTCAGGAGCCCGCTACGGGGTCTCTCTGGTCGTGTCGAGCGCGCTCGTTGGAACGTTCATCGTGAACGCTGTCGGAGCCGGTGCACTGGGATATGCCCTCGCACGGCTGCGACTCGCAGGTCGATCCCGATCGGTCACCGTGCCGCTGATCGGTGTCGGATTCCTCGGAGCGTTCACGACATTCTCGGCCTTCGCCGTCCAGCTCATCGAGGGACCGTTTCTACGGTCGCTTGCCTACGGAGTGGCGTCACTCGCCGCCGGGCTCCTCGCCGGGGCACTCGGTCTCGTTCTCGGGAGGCGGCTGTGACCCTGGTTACGGTGATCGTCGCGGGGGCAGTGGGTTCTCTCACCCGCTATGGCGTGATCGGGTTCGTGCAGTCCAGGGCGCGTGACCCGAGGCCATGGGGAACGTTCGCGGTCAATGTCACCGGGGCCGCCCTTCTCGGACTGGTCGCAGGAGTCGCCCCCAACGGTTGGTGGGTGGTGCCGATCACGGCGGGCTTCCTCGGCGGGTACACGACATTCTCAACGTGGATGGTGGAAACGATCTACCTTGCGGAAGGTCGCGGCACGGCCGCGGTCCGATCGGGACTGTACAACCTCGTCGGGATGCTGGGCGTCGGAGTAATGGCCGCGGGAGCGGGCTACCTCATTGGAACATGGCTATGAAGAGGAGGGAGTGAGATGGAGACGATGGAAGGTGGAAGTCTGCTGAGGATCTTCATTGGGGAGTCGGACGAGTACGGGGGACGACCACTCTATGAAGCGATCATCCTAATGTTGCGACGAGAGGGTCTCGCCGGAGCAACCGTGTTCCGCGGCATCGAAGGGTTCGGAGCGTCTTCCACCATTCACACCGCCCGGGTGCTCAGGCTCTCGGCCGACCTCCCCGTGTTGATCGAGTGCGTCGATCGGCGATCCGAGGTGGAGCGGGTGTTGCCGATCCTCGATGAGATGGTGACGGAAGGATTGGTGACTGTCGAGAAGGCGGATGTGCGTATTTACCGGGGCCGCGAGGAGTAGTGGTTCTGGGCAGAAGACTTCACGGAAAGTGAATCCCGCTGTACCCTCTCCGCATCATGTCGTGGCCGAATCTGCGACGCACACTGCTCGTAGTGCTGCTCGTATTCTCGTGGGTACTCTCGACCGCCCTGCCGGCGTTGTCGATCACCAAAGCTGCGCGCGATGCCGCCTGCTCCGACTCGTCGGCCGCCCAGAAGCGTCTCGACAAGGCAAGGAATGACGCCAACGCTGCGGAAGACCGGTACGACGAGATCAACCAGGAGCTCGAGAGCGCCAGCCTTCGCGTCTACCAGTTCAGGGACCTCATCGATGAGAAGGCCGGACTCATCGATGACGCTCAGCAGCAGGTCGCAGACAGGGCCGTCGAGCTGTACATGAACGGTGGCTCATCGAGCACCGGCATCATCTTGTTTGCGCCATCTCTTGAGGCCGCGCTGACCGGCCAGGAGTTCCTCTCTTCTGTCACCAAAGAGGATGTTGCAACCATCGATCAACTCGACAGCCTGAAACGCGAGATGGAACGGATCAGGCAGGACTGGGAAGTCGAACAGGGACGGCTGACAGAGCTGGGCACAGAAGCCGAGCAGGTCGCACAGGACATGACGGCGATCATGGAAGAGGCGAGCGCCGCAGCCTCCGAGCTGAGCGCGAAGTGCCGGGCAGCGGACCTCAAGTACCGTCAGGAACAGGCGGCGGCCGCCGCCTTGGCCGCAGCGAGACGCAGCGGAGCTGCCGGAGGCCTTCCCGCCTCGGCGACGCAGGGAATGATCTGCCCGATGGACCCCGCAGTGGTCCACTTCCGTGATACCTGGGGTGCACCGAGATCTGGCGGTCGTACCCACAAGGGCACCGACATCTTCGCGCCCATGGGACAGCCCGAGTATGCGGTCTTTGCGGGGACCGTGAGGGTCTACACCAACAGGCTTGGAGGCAAGTCCATCTGGCTACACACGAACATGGGTGTGGACTTCTACTACGCGCACCTGAGCGCCTGGGCCTCGGGCCTCAAGACAGGTGATCACGTGACACAGAGGCAGATCGTCGGCTATAACGGAAACAGCGGCAACGCGTACGGAGGAGCTCCCCATCTGCATTTCCAGATGCACCCAGGCGGTGGTTCACCCGTCAATCCATATCCGACGTTGAAGCGAGTGTGCGGCTGATGAACGAGTATCGGCGACGAATCGACATCATTCTCGAGCCGGAGTTCATCGATGGGATCGAGGTGCTCGATCTCGATGAGCTGCGCGCTCGAAAGAAGATGGCAGACGAGGTAGAGACCGAGCTGTCGTACTACCGCCGGCTTCTCCACGGGAGGCTCGATCTGCTCGCCTTCGAGATGCGGCGACGCACGGGTGAGGAGACACGTTCGCTCATCGAGGCGCTTCCCGATGTGCTCGGCGCCGGCGAGCATGGCGGGGGAGGCCGCTCGAGGTTCCCGACGGTGTTCTCGCCGGATCTTCCCGACGATCGTCGCAGGCACGTCGATCGCGTGCTGGATGACGACTTCCTGTCGAGGTTGCCGACGCTCGACGACGACGATCTGCTCGAAATACGCAACATGCTGAGCGACACTGAAGTCGGGATCTCCGGCGAGCGCAGATCGGTGCAGAGGGTCGTGGATGTTCTCCATCAAGAGCTCGTTCGCCGCTACAAGGAAGACGCGGCGGATCTGACGGTCATCTGACGAGTGATCCTCGCGACCGTCACACGATCCGGGTTGGTCGAATCGATTCACTACGGGGCCATTGCCGCCCTGGATTCCTCCGGCACCGTTCTCGCCTTCGACGGTGACATCGATCGAGTGTTCTATCTCCGTTCGGCGGCGAAACCGTTTCAGGCGGCCGTCTCTCAGGAGCTCGGTGCCGATCTCGTTCCAGAACAGATGGCGGTGGCATGCGGGAGTCATCGCGGTCAGCCTGTTCACGTGGCGCTGGTGCGATCCATGCTGGATGAAGTGGGGCTCGATGAGTCTCATCTGCAGTGCCCGCCATCGTGGCCGGCGGCTCCCGCTGCGTCGAGGCGGGTGATCGCGCAAGGCCATGGCGAGCAGCGGCGCATCTGGCACAACTGCTCCGGCAAGCACGCGGCGATGCTTCGAGCGTGCGTCGCACAGGGGTGGTCTCTCGATGACTACCTGAGCCCGACGCATCCCCTGCAGCAGGCGATCTTCGAAACGATCCGCGAAGTCGGAGGGCACGATCCTGGCCCGGTCGGCGTCGACGGGTGTGGTGCTCCGGTCTTTCGGGGGAGCGTCAGGAGTCTCGCTACCGCCTTTGCGCGACTTTCCGATCTTCGCTTCGAGCAGGCATGGACGGCCATGCACAGGTACCCGGCACTGACATGCGACCAGGGCCAGCCACCCGCCGAGCTTGCCACGGCACTCGACGCAGTTGCCAAGGCGGGCGCGGAGGGCTCGCTCGGACTGTCGCTTCATGGGGGAATCGGTCTCGCGGTCAAGGCGTGGGACGGATCCTCTCGGCCGGCAGGGCCGGCGATTGTCGAGATGCTCAGACGAATCGGGCAGGTCGGATACGCCGTTCAGTTGGATTCGGTGGAACGATTACCGGTGTACGGCGGGGGTCGTGAGGTTGGGGGGACAACGGCTCGCGAAAACTCGTTCTGAGCGAGTTATCGACAGATCCTGTGGATAGCGATCTGTGGATCTGTGGACAAGATCGGAATCGGGCTCGAAATGGGTACCTCTTCGGGCACCGCACCTGTGGAAAACTGCTCTCCACGGCCGATTTTGGAGTTCTTGACTCGTTCCGGTCGATTTCGTAGTGTCAGGATCGCGAGGCCCAAGGTGCTGAAGCTCGGTCGTTACCTGTCAAGGGGAAGTGCGGGGGCGGTCGGTAGAGGTTCCTTGGGCCTCAGCGCGTGCTCGCTGCGTGAGCCGCCGGCTCGCAGTCATCAGTCATCAGTCATCAGTCGTCAGTCTCCAGTCATCGGTAAGAGCGCGGCATGGGACAAGATCACCGAACGATCCTCTTGGCGAAGACCGAGAACCCAGAACTGAGAACGGGCCGAGCCAAGCGGAACCCTCTTACCGAGAACTGACTACGGACAACCGAACACCGCCCGCGTAGCGGGCTACGCATCCAGGCCGAACATCACTTCCCGCAGGCTGACCGGAGTCGTCTCGAACGTCTCGGGATCGATCCGGAGAGACGCCAATCGGAGACCCTGCATCCCATCGGTGACGTTGGTTATCACGAGGAGCCGATTGTCCTCTTCGACGGTGAGGATGCCGAGCCCGAGGCAACGGCCCGTTCCGTCGTGGACGCCGACGAGCATGTCCTGGAGCCGGTTGAAGTCGAGACCGGGCGGCAGCGACGGAGCGAAGACGGTCGGGCGGACCTTCCAGCGATGCAGTGGCGGTGCCAGCGATCGCGCGAAGGCTTCGGCGCGGTGCGCCGAGCGCTCGATCGGCGAGAGCGGAGTGATGGCCGGCAGTACCCCGACGATGCGAACATCGGCGGAGAAGAAGCGTCGCGCCATTCCGACGATCGGCTCAATCTCGCTTCCCCGTTGCAGCGCGACCAGCACGTTGGGGTGGCACAACTCCAGCTTGTGAAATTTGAGTGTCTGACCCGTCACACCGGAGACTGCTCCGGTGGTGTCGATCACGATGGCGTCGACCTGATCACGAGCCTCGTTCACGAGCGACGCAGTAGCGATCACCTCTTGCAGAACGAGATGTTTCGGTGAGATGGAGCCGACGAACCGAAGGTCGTCCGCTTCCTGAAGATGCTCGAGATCCGCTGCGTTGCGCACCCACTTGAGGCCGACACAGGCGGGGGGACCGACAGTCGTCTGACCGACGTCGGCATCGATGTAGGCGCCCTGCTTTCCCGAAGCGACGACGCTCTCGAGCAGCTGTTTTGCGAATGAGCTCTTGCCGGTGTCGGGTGCCCCGAGCAGCATGATGACGCCTCCGTCTGAAGTGAGGTCCTCTATCAGATGTTGATGCTGCGATTCGGGCATGTGTCGAAATGGTAGTGAGCACGGGGTCCTTCCAAGTCGGGAACTTGCACCCACCGCGGACTCGGTTGAGACTGTCGTGGTGACCCTGCCGATCTCATTCCTGTCGGACTTCGGATACGACGACGAGTTCGTCGGAGTCGTGCATGGGGTACTCGCCCGCCTGGCCCCGAACGCGAGAGTGATCGACGTCGGCCACGGGATCCGACGCGGCGAGATTCGACCCGCTGCACTCGCGCTTCTGAGAGCGATCCACTACCTGCCTCAGGGGGTGGCACTCGTGGTCGTTGATCCCGGAGTCGGCACCGACCGTAGAGCGATCGCTGCTCGAACGGAGTGGGGATACTTCGTGGGGCCCGACAACGGTGTGATGTCACCTGCCGTGGCCATGGTCGGTGGCGCCGAGGTCACGGTCGCCATTGAGAACCCCGAGGCGATGATTCCGAGCGCCGGGGCAACTTTCGCCGGTCGGGACGTGTTTGCTCCGGCAGCAGCCCTGCTGTCGTCGGGCGATGCCCAACTGGAGGATCTGGGACCACCAGTGGATCCCGACTCGATCTATCCGCTGCTCCTGCCTCTTCCCGAGGCAGGCAGTAGCAGCATCCAGGGGGAGGCATGGTGGGTGGATCACTACGGGAATGTCCAGTTCAACATCTCTCCCGAAGATCTATACGCCGTCGGTGCGTCCGAAGGCGAGGAACTCGTGCTTGTCGTGGGTAGCCAGCGCCACTCGGTTCCTTGGGCGCGTGCCTACGGCGATGTGGGCGAAGGCGAGCCTATGCTCTACACGGATTCCAGCGGGATGATCGCCGCGGCCGTTCGGGGGACGCGGGCAGACCAACGCTTCGGGTTGGGAGACGGGACGGCGATCACGATCGCTCTGGAGTAGGGGAACGGGCGACCGCCACTGGGGCGGGCTGGGAGGCTTACCTTACAAAACCTCAGATTGAACGTGCCTGAGGTTTCACGAGTGACGGTTCGCCCCGTTGCCCCCGCGGACACGAGGTCCGCATGGACGCTGTGGTCCATGGTGCAGATATCGGCACCAACGGACGGAAACTTGAGCGAATTTCCAAGGAAAGTTCGCACATGGTCCGCGTCGCTGGCCGGGCGCTTTCGGAGGGGCTGGATTCGACAGGTAGAGTACCGGCGAAGATGCTCAGGCTCGATGGACTTCACAGGGGACGCGGTCTCGCAGCAGTGATTGGTGGCCTCCTCCTTGGCGCCATCGCAGAGGTCGTTGCGAGCAAGGCGAACCCGGCGCTGTCATCCCTCGACGCCGTCGTTGTCAGCATTGTATTGCTCGTTTTCCTCGTCGGGGCCCTCCTGGTCCTGCTGGGGATCGGCTACTGGCTCGCAGGTCGCAATTCGACGTGGCCTATCGCCATCGGCAAGGCAGCGCTCGTCGCGGTTGCAGTCGTGTTGACGTTCCTCGTGACCCCGGCCATGTGGATGTACGCGATGCGGCTGTTGGGTCCGGAGTGGGCTAAGGAACTCGTAACGTTGCTGTACCTCGGCGTTGCGTTTGCAGCAACGGTGATGGTCCTCAGAACTCCGAAGAAGCAGGCGGGACCTTCCGGTGTGTCCGCCTATGGCAGAACTCTCATCAGGCGATAGGAGGAGTGAGGTGGACGAGGAGCGACACTCCACTCTGATTCATCCGACGAGGGTCGGCCGGTACGAAGTGCGATTCTCGTACACCTACGGTCTCGGCGGGATCAGTATTGGTCTGCTCCTGGTGCTCATGATCACCGGGCTGTTGCTCAGCTTCGGGTACAGACCGGCACTTCAGAACGCCTATATGGATGCGACGGTTCAGGCGGCCTACCCCCTTTTCCTGCGGAGTCTTCACCGATGGTCCGCGTACCTGCTCATCATTTCCTCGTTCCTTCATATGGTCGTTGTGTTCGTCCACGGCGCGTACAAGGGTCGGCGTCGCTCGAATTGGGTGATCGGAGTCGCTTTGTTGCTCGGCGTGGTTGCGCTCACGATCACCGGCAATGCCTTGCCGTGGGATCTGTCGGCACAAGCCACGCTCTCGGTCGTCAATGCCATACTCCAGGCGATTCCGCTCATCGGTGGAGCACTGGCGAAGGCCGTCTTCGGACCCACACTCGCTGCGACCCTTCTGCGAGCGTACGTCTTCCACGTCATGCTTCTACCGTTTCTGTTCCTGCTACTGACTGCCGTCCACCTGTGGCGGGTCCGTAGGGACGGGCTGTCGGAGCCTGAGGAGTCGTGATGCCGGATATCCCAGAAGAGCTACGCCGGCGCATAGCCATCGCGCGGTCCAAAGCTCTCGGTGAGAGCACGGGTGACATTCCGGCGACGTCGGTTGACGACCTCGAACCGCAGACATTTCCGGACGGTGTCACCCCCTTGACCACAGAGCAACTGCCCGCCGGCCTCCTCGAGCGCGTCAGCGCGGCCCGCCGGCAGGCTCTGGAGGGTCTTGAACCAGCACCCGAACGCAACACCGTCCCAATGCAGGATGTGCCCAGGATCACTCCTGAACGCACTCCAGTGACTGTTGCTCTATCAACGCCGGCACCGCCACCGGCGGCACCCGAGGCGCCTCCTGCGGCCGTGCCGGCGGCGACAGCCGCCCCGGCTACTGCGGGCATGTCGCTCGAGCAGGCCGCCGAGACGCTGGGTATGCCCGAGAAGCTGTTGCGTCGGTCTGTGGATGCGAAGGCGAGGGCGTTGGGTGTGTCCTTTGACGAGGCGCTCGTCGGAATGTTGGGTGGCGCACCTTCGACAACCGCCGGCGAGGCGGCCCCCGCCGAAACCCCTGCGGCACCCGAGGCGCCTCCTGCGGCACCCGAGGCGCCTCCTGCGGC
>CAZWHZ010000014.1:0-5377 GCA_964633745.1 uncultured Acidimicrobiia bacterium | reverse complement strand
CGGTCTGTGGATGCGAAGGCGAGGGCGTTGGGTGTGTCCTTTGACGAGGCGCTCGCCGGGATGCTCGGCGGGACACCTTCGGCAACGCCGGTTGAAGCTTCGGTTCCTTCGGCACCCGATGCGCCTGCGTCGGCCGCCGCGCCGGTCGTTGATACTCCTGCCGTTCCTGCTTCCACTCCCGCCGGTGTGTCGGCCGGTATGTCGTTTGAGCAGGCTGCCCAAGCGCTCGGATACCCGGAGGAGTTGTTCCGGCGCTCGGTGGAAGCGAAGGCGAAGGCCCTGGGCGTCTCGGTTGAAGAGACGCTGGCCGGGATGCTCGGCGGCGCGGCCCCAGCGGCCCCTGCAGTCGAGGCAGCTCCCGTTGCCCCAGCTGTCCCCGCAGTCGAGGCAGCTCCCGCCGCCCCGGCAGCCCCCCCACCACAGCCGGCCGGTGTCGTGTCCGTCGAGGAGGCGGCAGCAGCACTAGGAATGCCGGAGAAGCTCTTCCGCCGGTCGGTGGAGGCCAAAGCGAAGGCGCTGGGCGTACCGTTCGATCAAGCATTGGCCGAGATGGTTGGGTCGCCGATCGCGGTGACTCCCGCCGCGGTGGCACCTGCCCCGGCAGTCGCCCAGGAAACGGCCACGCCGGTCATCGAGCCGGCCCCAACGACCCCCGCCGCCCCGGTCATCGCTGAGGTTCCGTCACGAGACGGCGAGACCGTGGAGTCGAAGCAGCTCTACCGCGTCGAACTGGCTACGGCGGTCGTTTCGGCCGTCATCCTGGCGCTACTGGCGCTCGCAGGCCCGGCACCTGTCTTCCGTCAAGCAGGCGGCGCAGCCGATCCATCGAAGATCCCTTGGTACCTCGTGTGGGTGGCACAGCTCCTCGCGTGGATCCCAAGAGAAGCGGCGGGGTTCTTCGCTCCGCTGCTGGTGATCGTCGGCCTCTTCGCCGTGCCGTTCGTCGACAGGACCACTGGCACCAAGGTCTCATCTCGACGGTTCGCACTGGCGTTGTTCGGGATCTTCGTGACCGCGCTACTGGTGCTCACGGTGATCGGGTTGATCAATCGTCCCGGCGGCTTCGGGTGGCCGTGGTCATGAGTCCCACCGATGCCATATCCGTCTCGGTGATCGTGGTCGTCATCCTCGCCGGTGCGGGAATCGCCGCGATGATCTCAAAGCGCTAGAGCGACCGTCTTCTCGCCGCTACGTAGTAGCTCAGCGTGTGCATTTCCGTCGCGAGATCGATGTGTCGCACGAAGACGCTCCTCGGAACGCGAAGAAACGTCGAAGCGAACGAGAGAATGCCGGCGACACCCGCGTTGACGAGCTCGTCCGCGACCTCCTGGGCTGCGTCTGTCGGCACGGCAATGATTCCGAACACGCACCGCCGGTTCGCGAGGTCCGACTGCATCTCATCGACGTGCCGAACCGTCATCCCCCCGATCCGTTTGCCGACGGCGGCAGGCGAGATGTCGTAGATGCCTATCAGACGAAGCTCGTCCTCTCCGAAGCCGTCGTAGTTGGTGAGTGCCGAACCCAGATGACCTGCTCCGACGATCACCACGTCTCGTGACTGGTCGAGGCCAAGCCGGCCGCGGATCTGCGACTGCAAAGCCGCAACGTCGTACCCGATGCCCCGCGTGCCATGCGACCCGAGGTAGGAAAGATCCTTCCGGACCGTTGCAGCGGTCTCGTCGGCGAGCCGAGCCAGTTCCGAAGACGAGATCGTCGGGGCGCCTCCGGCGAACTGTTCGAGGCAGAACAGATAGCGAGGAAGCCGGTTGATCGTTGGCTGGGGCACATTCACGATGCGCGTCACGATATTCCCCGGCATCGAGTGGTCGAAATCCGCGAGCGGCACCTTGTCAACGGGGAGCGTGGATCCGTAGCGCTCGAAGCCCGTCCGAATGCCTCCATATACCCCTGGAGGGTATATCATCTCGGCTGTGCGAAAACTCATCACCATCATCGCTCTGTTCGCGTTCGTGCTCACCTCGTGCGGAGGGACGGCCACCCTGCAGATCGGGACCGTTACACCGCAACAGGCGTACGAGACTATCCAGGCCAATCAGGGTGACTCCAACTTCGAATTGATCGATGTGCGTACTCCTCAGGAGTATCAGTCAGGCAAGATCGCCGGTGCCATCGACATCGACTTCTACGCAAGCGACTTCCAGCAGCAACTGAGCCGGCTTGCCCGTGACAAGCAGTATCTGATCTACTGCCATACGGGGAATCGAAGCGGCCAGACGTTGACGATCATGAAGGACCTCGGATTCATGCACGTCGAGGACATCGGCGGTGGCATTGCCGCGTGGGCCCAGCAGGGACTTCCCATCGCTCCCTGACCAGTAGGCTGACGGGCCGAATGTCAGCACACACCGAGGTCGTTGTCGTGGGCGGAGGGCCGGCAGGTTCGGCTGCCGCCTTCTGGCTGGCCGAGTCCGGGCACTCTGTCACCGTCCTCGAGAAGAAGACCTTTCCCAGGGACAAGACCTGCGGGGACGGATTGACCCCTCGCTCGATCAAGGAACTCCTCGACATGGGGTTCGACTTCTCCGTGCCGTCGTTCCATCGTGTCGACGGTCTCCGTTCCTATGCGGGAGACGAACTCAATCTGGAAATGGACTGGCCCGACCATCCGGTCTATCCGAATTGGGGAGGGGTCATCAGGCGGCGCGACCTCGATCAACAAGTGGCAGCGCTCGTCCGTAACAAGGGCGTGACCGTCCTCGAGCACACGGAAGCAGTGCCGATCGTCGACGGCGGTCGCCTCGTGGGTGTGCAGGCAGGGGAGGAGAGGCTGACGCCGCGAGCCGTCATCGTTGCGGACGGTTCGCTGTCCCGATTCGGTCGGACACTGGGCACGTCCCGCCGCAGGGACTACCCGATCGGGATGGCACTTCGCGGCTACTACTCGAGCCCTCGATCCAACGATCGCTTCATGGAGAGCCAGCTCGATATTCGGGATGAAACCGGGGCGCAGATGCCCGGCTACGGGTGGATCTTCCCGCTGGGGGACGGAGAAGTGAATGTTGGTGTCGGGCTGCTGTCGACCTTCGCGAGATGGAAGCAGACCAACACCACGAGGATGATGGACACGTACGTGCGCACCGCACCCGAGTACTGGCATCTGGAGGGACCGAACGCCAAGCCCATGGGCGGCAAACTCGCGATGGGTCTGTCGGTCGGCCCGCTGGTTGGACCAAACTGGGTGGTCGCCGGCGACGCCGCGGGGATGATCAATCCCTGGAACGGCGAAGGTATCGCCTACGCCTACGAGACAGGTCGGCGGGCCGCACGGCACGTTCACGAAGCCATCGCTGCGGACGACCTCTCGCTCCTTCAGCGATATCCCCGTGAGCTGCAAAACGAGTACGGGCTCTACTACCGGATGGCGAGGATCTTCGTTCGCGCCATCGGCAAGCCGAGAGTGATGTGGGCATTGACTCATGCCGGCTTGCGATCCAGACCCCTGATGGAGTGGGTCCTCAAGGTGATGGCCAACCTTCTCGACGAGTCTGAACGGGGCGTGGGTGAACTCGCGTACGCAACACTCGAACGCATGGTGAGGTTGGTGCCTTCCGCCTGAGGCAGGCTTCGCTCGCCGTACCCGGTACTCGGTTGTCAGTCGTGAGTCGTCGGTAGGAACGCGGTAGAACGCAGTCTCGCGGGATGTCATGGGGCCGGGGATCGAAGACGGCTCGCTCGCTACAGGGACCACTCGAGCGCCTCGCGTCGAGGAGCTCAGACTCCCTGATCAAACGCTCCTGGGTCTGCAAGTGGCCGACGTTCGACATCGGGCGGTCGGCGGCACTTGGTTCAACGTTCCGCGCGGTGCGAGAGTCCTACCGAGAACCGAGAACTGACAACCAGGGTGGTGATCGGCTCGTGAGCCCATCACCACGCCCTGGCCACGAACTCCTCGATACGTCGGCGAATGAGATCCACGGTGAGATTCGTCAGCCCGAACTCCGTCCACGGCGGATAGACATCGAGTTCCGGCAGAGCACTCAGCGCCGGAGCGAGATCCCACACCGGATCGTATGGAAGTTCGAGCAGGTCGGTGAACCGGTCGGCGACATCCTGCCCGTACATGAGCGTGAGATTGAGTCGACAGTGCGCGATGTCGGAGCTGGGTGGACCAAGGCATGCGTTCACCCAGTCGACGATGCCACTCACCCGACCCTGCTCCCAGAGGATGTTGGTCGGGTGGTAGTCGCGATGAAGAAGGCACCACGGCTCGTCAGCAGTGCCGGCGAAGTACCTCGCGATGGCACGTTCCCACATAGACGGTCTGTGCGACCAGTCAGGTGGCCGGAGCGACGTCCGATCGATCCACGGGTCGTAGGTCCACGTGAAGTTGCTCGCCGGTGTGTCTCGAAGGATGACCAGAGGTGTGCCGAGTGACGCAAGCCAGTCATCTGTGGGTGACGGGGGCAGGTTCACTCGACCGGGCAGGCGGGTCATGATGATCGCTGGAACACCAGCCGTCTCACCCGCCCGGTCCAGCGCGACTACGCGAGGCGTGGGCAGATCGACCGCTTCGAGGATCCGAAGCACCGCCGCCTCGTGGACGGCGAGATCAGGCTCTCTCGCCAGCCACTCTGAGTCGGTGAAGGCACGAACGACCATCGTGCGTTGATCGTCCACGAGGACGTCGAAGAGGGTCGATGAGGTCGACCCTTCAAGTTGCGTCGAGAGTGATCCTCCGGTTTCAATTGCGACCCAGGCGGCGAGACGGTTCACTCGATCGTCCCGCCTGCGACGAGGACTTCATGAAGGGCCCGGTCGCCGTCTCCCTTCTCGAGATCCACGGCCTTGACGGCGTCCGCGAGGACGGTCACCTCATACCCGAACGCCAGGCCGTCGAGAGCGGTCGCCTTGACGCAGTAGTCGGTGGCCAGTCCCACGACCACCAACCGACGGACGGATCCGAGCGAGGCGTCGAGGCCAGTCGACTTCGTCTCACCCGACACGGGATCTCGCATGGTGAAACCGGAGTAGCCATCCTCACCGTTCGCCCCCTTGTGGATCTCTGGCCCATTGACGGCGAGGTCGGGATGGAACTCCGCTCCCCAGGTGTCGGCGACACAGTGCACCGGCCAGATGCCGCCGTCCTTCGCGAAGTGGGGCGTGGATTCCGGATGCCAGTCCCTCGTGTACATGACGGGGGATCCCGCCTTGCGTGCCTGTGTGATCTCCGCGTTGATCGTCGGAATGATCGATTCGGCTGCGGCAACCGACAAGCTTCCGTTCGGGTCGGCGAAGTCGTTCTGGACGTCAACGACGATGAGCGCCGTGTCGGGCCCGTAGCGCGTCATGCTCCTAGCGTAGGAGCTGGCGGCCGACAGCGGACAGCGGGAAACGACTCCTACCGAGAACCGAGAAC
>CAZWHZ010000013.1:0-27384 GCA_964633745.1 uncultured Acidimicrobiia bacterium | reverse complement strand
CGCGGATCCGAGAGAGTGCTGAATCTGGACAGGTCGTCGATCTGCATGGGTTCCTACTGTCGGGAGGGCGAATGTACCAGCTGGCCGCCCGCTACTCTCGCCGCGTGCAGCGGTTCATCGCATCCTGGTTCGGTACCGGTCTGATCCTTCGCCGGCTGCGGGGATCCGATGCCGGCTCGGGAACACTCGCCTCGCTCATCACGTTCCCGATTGCACTCCTCGTAGACGGGTGGCTCCCTGGGCTGCTCCTCGCCGTGGGGGTCACCGGTTTGTCACTGTGGTCGGCCCAACCGTTCGCGAAGGACGATCCGGGATGGGTGGTCGTCGATGAGGCCGCCGGCCTGTTGTGGGCGACGATCGGGCTCGGTGGGTGGGCGGCGGTTGTGGCGCTGGTCGTCTTCCGGCTCGCAGACATCACCAAGAGATTCCCGGGTGTGGGAGCCCTCGATCGCAGGCATGATGCCGTCGGTGTCACGTTCGATGATGTGGTCGCGGGGCTGTACGCGCTTGCGGCAGGGTGGATCGTCGCGTCGTTGCTCGGCGGCTAGAGCGTCCCGACGAGCTTCACGATCGGGATCGTGTGGGCGGCTTCCGTCATGTCACCCTTCAGCGGGACGCCCATCAGCCTGCCCAGCGTCCGGGCCGCCTTGGGATACGCTTCCGCATAGCGTCTCAGAACCGCCGCAGCCTCCTCCTCGGGTATCACGGCTGCCGTCGCTGCGCGGCGGGCTCCCTTGTAGTTGACGGTCACGTTCGGATCCGCCTCGACGTTTCGGAACCAGTCCGCGTTCTTGCCGTAGGCGGCTGCCACGAACCACACGCCCGGTTCGTGCTCGACGACTTCCAGCACCACGTACCGGTCGAGTCCCGACTTCCTCCCCTTGTGGGTGAGCATGAGGAAGCGACCACCCATGAGTCTGCCGAGGCCGACCTTGTAGAGCTTGATCGGCGCACGGTAGAACCACCGTAGACGCTTGTTGGGTGCTCGGGTAAAGTCCATCAGACCTCCAGCCGGATCGACACGGCCTCTTCGACTCCCGTAATCGTCCTGAGCTCCTCCAACTCTTCGGGGCTCAGGTCCCTGTCGAGGCTCAGGGCCATCAACGCGTGCCCGGGATGCGCTGCGGAGCGGCCGAGGACCATGTCGGCGATGTTGATGTCGAGGTTTCCGAGGTAGGTGCCGACCCGGCCGATCATGCCCGGAACATCCTCGTTGTTGATGACGAGGAGATGGTCGGCGAGGGGGAGTTCGATGGCGAAACCGAGCATCCCGGCTACGAGAGGAACGCGCCCCACCGTGCCACCCACCGACACCTCGCGACCGGATACGACTCCAGACACGCGAAGCAACGATCGGTAGCCGCGCGCTTCGTTCGAGGGGCGTTCTTCGATGGAAAGACCGCGCTCTTCTGCGAGCGTCTCGGCGTTCACGTAGGACACCGGCTCGTCACTGCTGCCTGCGAGGACTCCCTTCAGAACACTGAGCCTCAGAGGGCGCAGCGGATACTGGGAGAGCGCCCCTTCGGCGCGGATCGTCAGCACCTGGGGGACGCCGCCGGCGAGGGCAACGAACATTCTGCCGAGGTGTTCCGAGACCGAGAGGAACCGGTGCACCTCTTCAGAGACGTCCTTCCCAAGATCAACGTTGACAGACGACAGGACGAGGCCACCTGCAAGTGCCGTCGCGACGGCCTCGGCGACATCGGTACCTGCTCGAACCTGCGCCTCACGCGTCGATGCTCCGAGGTGAGGGGTGAGGACGACGGCGGGGAGATCCAGCAGCGGACTGCTGGTCATCGGTTCAGTTGCGTACACGTCCAGCGCAGCCCCGGCGACCTTGCCCGATCGGACCGCCTCTGCGAGCGCTTCCTCGTCGACGATTCCTCCTCGTGCCACATTCACGATGCGAACCCCATCCTTCATCGCGGCGATCATCTCGGCGTCGAACAGTCCCTCCGTCTCCCGGGTCCTGGGGAGATGCACGGTGATGAAGTCGGCTACCGAGCACAACTCGTGCACATCACCGACCAGTTCGACCCCGGCTTCTTCGGCCCGTGCGGGAACCACGTACGGGTCATAGCCGATCAGATGCATACCGAACGAAGCTGCCCGTTCGGCAACCAGCATCCCGACCCTTCCGAGACCAACGATGCCGAGTGTCTTGCCGAACAGTTCCACGCCGCCGAACCGCTTTCGGTCCCACTTCCCATCGCGCATGGAAGCGTCCGCCTGAGCGATGTTGCGGGCTTGCGAAAGGATCAGGCCCATCGTGTGCTCGGCCGCGGAGACAGCATTTGCGTTGGGCGCGTTGACGACGAGCACTCCGGCGTTCGTTGCCGCAGCGATGTCGATATTGTCCACACCGATTCCGGCACGTCCGATGACCCGGAGTCTGGGAGCGGCGCCAATCAGCTCGGCATCCACCTGCGTCGCCGATCGAACGACGAGCGCGTCTGCATCGGCGAGTCGTCGCTTCAGTTCGTCCCGATCAACACCGACGGCGATGTCGACCTGGGCAGACCCACGCAGGATGTCGATCCCCGCCTCAGCGATCGCCTCCGCAACGACTACACGCATAAACGGCATTCTCGTCGAACGATCCCCCGTTACCAACACGCGCTGCCTCTAGAGTTGGAAGCGAAAGGAGGCCTCGCATGAAGACATGGGCTCCGCGGATCATCATTGCGGCGACAGACGGATCGGAGGGGAGCGTTCGGGCCTGTCAGGTGGCAGTGAGTATCGCTCGTGCCTGGGGTTCCAAGCTCCTCATCGTCACCGTCGTTCGGCCACCAGAAGGCTGGTGGGGCATCGGAGGTGCACCGCCAACGGCGACTGCGCTCACGAAAGCGCTCGACGATGCACAGCAGGAGGCGTTGGACCGGACCCTTGGATCACTCGACCTGACGGATGTCGACTACGAGACGGTTGAAGAACTCGGCGACCCTGCAGCCACGATCGTGGGATTCTGTGAACAGCACGAGGCCGACCTCCTTGTGATCGGACGGCGTGGCGCGGGCCTGATCGAACGCTTCATCCTGGGTTCGGTCGCCGATCGACTGGTGCACTACGCCCCGTGCCCTGTGATGGTCATCCCACCCGCGTAGGCGACCGTCAGCTCCGGGCTGCCCTCAGCAGCGCGATCGACAAGAGACCGAAGATCAGTGCAGCCGCCAGAAGGCTGATCGCAGACGCGACGTCACCGGCTCCGATGGCGCGCACGACTGCGATCCATCCGGTTACCAATCCTGACAGGACCGCGAACCAAGCGGCTGTGCTCACTGAACGCATCTTCCCCTCCTCACCGTATCTTGAAGTACCAGATCCACGCAGCCGCGCCGATGAGCGCCGCCCAAAACGCCATCTTGACGAATTTCTTGATCAGCCAGAATCCCACGAGGACTACGGCTGCAATCCCAATCACGAGTGGCAGGTTCTCCATGCAAGACAGCATAGGGCACCAGGCGGGCTCCACCCGCCGTACCTGGTACCTGGTACGCGACCTGCCACGCTCCTAGACCGCGGCCGTACCGAGAAGAGGTACAAGGTACGAGATACGCTTCTGGCTCTCTGTGAGAGGCAGAACGCTCAAATGTGCATCACCGATGCCGGTGTCAGTCGGGGTACCGCCCTGTCGGCGCCATCGAGCGTACCGGTGCGCTGCACACCGACCACGAACATCCCGGCAGCCTTCGCTGCCGCGACCCCCGCGTCGCTGTCCTCCACTGCTACGCACTCCGCGGGGGGAACGCCGAGCCTTCGCGCTGCCTCCAGAAACAGATCCGGAGCAGGCTTGCCCCGTTCTACTTCGTCGCCGGCAACGGAAACACCGAAGAACCGGTCGAGCCCCGTCGTGGTGAGTGCCAGCATCAGGCGAGCTCGGGTGCTGGAGGACGCAACCGCCATCGGCGTACCGCGTTCGTGAAGCACGACGAGCGTGTCTTCCGCATCTCCAAAAGCCTCCAGCGATCGGACGAATCGGTCGGCGATCGCAACGGCGAGTTCCTCACCGAATCGAGCACGATCCGGCAGTGCCACCCGGCGGGAGAAGTACTCGTACGCATCGTCTTCGGTGCGGCCGGTCAGCAACTCGATGTCGTCATCTGTCGGTTCGGCTCCGTACGTCGCCAGCAGCTCGGCCCACGCGTCCCAGGCGAGTCCTTCGGAGTCGACAAGGACTCCATCGCAGTCGAAGACGACGGGTCTCATGCCCGGTCGCGAAGCATCTCGTTCGCGAGTTTCGGATCCGCCTTGCCGCCTGTTGCCCTCATCACCATGCCCATAAGGTAGCCGAGCACCTTCATGTCGCCTTCCCTGAGTCGTGTTGCCTCATCGGGATGGCCGGCAAGGATTTCGTCTACGACGGCTTCGAGCGCCCCCGTGTCTTTCATCACCAAGAGGTCTCTGGCAACCGCAACCTCACGCGGGGAGCCTTCCCCGCTGAGCACTCCTTCGAGAACCGGCTTCGCTGCGCTGCCGGACAGGTCGCCGGATTCGACGAGGTGTGCCAATTCGGCGAGTCCCTCACCCGTAAGCGGTGTTTCCCCGATCGACGTGCTTTCCCTGCGAAGGTAGGCCGTGACTTCGCCGACGAGCCAATTGGAGACGGTCCTCGCCGATCCCCCGGTGGACACGGCCACCTCGAAGATCTCTCCGAGACCCCCACCAACGACGGTGGCGGCCGTCAAGGGATCAACGCCCATCTCGACATACCTTGCTCGGCGCTGAGCAGGTAGCTCTGGAAGCTCGGATCTGATCCGTTCCCGCCACTCGTCCGAGATCTCGATCGGGACGAGATCCGGCTCGGTGAAGTATCGGTAGTCGGAGCTCTCTTCCTTGGAGCGCATGCTGTGGGTCACCCCTGCTGCCTCGTCCCAGTGTCGGGTCTCCAGGACCACCCGCCCTCCCTGATCGAGGACCCGCTGCTGGCGATCGATCTCGAATGACAGCGCGCGTTCGAGTGACCGGAACGAGTTCATGTTCTTGATCTCGACTTTGACGCCGAACTCCTCGATCCCCTCCGGACGGAGCGAGATGTTCGCATCGAACCGCATCGACCCTTCTTCGAGCTTGACGTCAGATACGTCGAGCGTCGCCACGATCTCTCTCAGCTCCTGCACGTATGCTCGGGCCTGTGCAGGGCTCCTCAAGTCGGGTTCCGACACGATCTCGACCAGCGGCACGCCCGCCCTGTTGAAATCGAGCAGCGTGTAGTCGGCGCTCTGAATCCTCCCGTCACCGCCCACGTGGGTCGACTTGCCGGTGTCCTCCTCCATGTGGACCCTCGTCACACCGATCAACGCCTGCTCGCCATCAACCTCGACTGCGAGCCGACCATTCGAGCAGACCGGAATGTCGAACTGGGATATCTGGTAGTTCTTCGGCATATCGGCGTAGAAGTAGTTCTTCCGGTGAAAGACCGAACGTGGCGCAATCGTGGAGTTCAACGCCAATCCGATTGCGATGATCCAGTCGATCGCCTGCTCGTTGGGGACAGGGAGCGATCCCGGAAGGCCAAGACAGACCGGACAGGTGTGAGTGTTGGGTTCCGCCCCGAACTCCGCGGAACATCCGCAGAACATCTTGGACCGGGTCCTCAATTCGACGTGCGTTTCGATTCCGATGACAGCTTCGTAGCTCATGCCCCCGCCTCCGCCGCACGGAGCGGCTCGAAGTCGGAGAGACGCTCTATCTCGGCGGCCGCCTGAAACAGCACAGGCTCCCCGAGCGCCGGAGCCATGACCTGAAATCCGATAGGAAGCCCTTCGCCGTCAAGGCCGACGGGCACGCTGATCGAGGGGTCCCCTGACAGGTTGGTCGGGATCGTGCACACGTCGGACATGTACATCGAGAGGGGATCTTGCGTCCTGGCTCCGAGTTCGAACGCGGTCGTCGGACTCGTCGGCGACACCAACACGTCGACATGTTCGTACGCCGAAGCGAAGTCCCTGCTCACGAGCGTACGTACTCGCTGTGCCTGACCGTAGAACGCGTCGTAGTACCCGGCTGACAGCGCATACGTTCCCAGCAGCACTCTGCGTGTGACCTCCGGTCCGAAGCCAGATCGCCGCGTCCTTCCCATCATCTCCTCGACGGTGTCCCCTTCGACCCTGTTCCCGTACCGCACCCCGTCGAAACGGGCGAGGTTCGCCGAGCACTCGGCCGGAGCGATCAGGTAGTAGCAGGACAGGGCGTACGAGGTCGACGGCAGCGAGGCATCGACGACCTTGGCCCCGGCCCCACGAAGCCTCTCGAGGGTCTTCTCGAACGCAGCGAGCACGTCGGCGTCGATCCCCTCTCCGCTGAGCTCTCGAACGACCCCGACCCGCATGCCATCGACACCACGTCCAATGCCCGCTCGAAACTCGGGAAGCTGACCGCGGTAGGACGTCGCATCGAGCGGGTCGTGACCCGCAATTGCCTCGAGAACGGTGACGGCGTCATCCACCGTTCGGGCGATCGGACCAATCTGATCGAGCGACGAGGCAAACGCGATGAGCCCGTACCGCGACACGAGTCCGTATGTCGGTTTCATACCGACGACACCACAGAGCGAGGCCGGCTGCCTGATCGACCCGCCCGTGTCGGACCCGAGCGACGCCAGAGCCGAACCCGCCGCAACCGAGGCGGCAGCCCCTCCAGACGATCCCCCTGGCACCCGATCGGTGTTCCACGGGTTCCTCGTCGGTCCGTAGGCCGAGTTCTCCGTGGACGACCCCATTGCGAACTCGTCGAGGTTCGCCTTGCCCACGATGACCGCCCCCGCGGTCCGGAGCCGGGCGACAGCCGTGGCATCGTAAGGAGGAACGTAGCCGGAAAGCACCTGTGAACCGGCCGTCGTCTCAACACCGTTCGTCACCATGTTGTCCTTCACGGCAACGGGGATTCCCTGAAGAAGTCCCCGATCCTCGCCACGCGAGAACGCGATGTCGGCAGCCTCGGCTGCCGCCGTTGCCCCTTCTCGATCGATGGTCAGGTAACTGTGCAGTTCCGCCTCTGTCCGTGATGCCTGGTCGAGCACCGCGTCCAGGAGCCCACTCGAAGTGATCGTTCCAGCACGCAGGGCTTCAGCGGCTGCCCGGATGGTGAGATCTGGCGGCTCGACCATCAGGTCTCCAACGCCGGCGGGACACGAAAGTAGCCATCCTCGGATGCAGGTGCTTGGTCCAGTACGACTGACCGCTCGAGCGATGGTCGCACCTCGTCTGGCCGGAATGAGTTGACCATGGAGAGGGGGTGTGCCGTCGGAGGCACATCCCCGGTGGGCAGATCCTGGACCTTGGCTGCGTGTTCGAGAATGACGCCAAGCTGGCTCCCAAACCGTGCAAGTTCCTCTCCTGAGAGATCGATGCGGGCCAGCCGCGCCACATAGGCGATGTCGATGTCGATGGGCATGTCCCGATGTTAGGCGGCCCCGCGAAGAGGAGAACTAACGTTCATGACGACGCCGATCAAGGGAGTGCCGTGAAGACCCTCATCGCAGCAGCAGAATGCTCGCCGCTCGCGCGCACCGGTGGTCTCGGAGAGGCGGTCTACGGTCTCGCGTCGGCTCTCGTGCGTCTCGGAGTCGATGTGACGGTCGCCATGCCGAGATATCGTCACCTCGCCGATGTCGGAACGCCGGTGACCGAACCGACCGAAGCACGCCTCATCGACAACCAGGGTGTTCGAGTGCTCGCCCTGGAGGATCCGGAGGCGTTCGACCGTGAAGGCATCTATGGCCCGACGCCGGGCACGGTATACGAGGACGAATGGTGGCGATGGGGACGATTTGCCACGCGAATCGCAGAGTTGGCCGGCGGCTTCGACGTTCTCCATGTCCACGACGGACAACCCGCCCCGGCCGTGCTCCTCAGCGACACTCCCTCGGTCCTCACCGTGCACAACTCGGCCTATCCACTCCTCGGTCCGCTCAAGGAAGCGGCCGCGCTGCTCGGGGTCGACGCGATCCACCGCAGGCTCGGAGGCCCCCTCGAGTGGTACGGCCACGCCAACTACCTGAAGGCCGGCATCGCCGGCGCGGATCGTGTCACGACGGTCAGTCCTTCATTTGCAGTGCAACTGTCTGAGGATGCCGAGGTCAGTTCAGGACTCAGCGAGGTGATCCGGTGGCTCGAACACCCCGTTATCGGCATTCTCAACGGAATCGACGTAGCGCGTTGGACGCCGGCATCGGACCCGGTGCTCTCCGCTCCATTCACTCCTGGGCGACCGGCAGCCAAGAAGGCAACCAAGCAGGCACTCCTTTCGAAGGCAGGCCTCGATGACGGTTTCCTGCTCGGCAACGTGGGCAGGATGACCGAGCAGAAGGGCCTCGGTCTCCTCGACGCCGACCTCGACAGGCTTGTCGAAGAAGGCTGCAGGTTCGTACTCGTCGGCAATGGCGATCTCGACGCGACCGTGGACGGATGGGCGAAGCGTCACCCGCGTGCCGTATGGCACGCGGTGTATGACGAGGACACCGCACGGCTGGTGTTCGGTGGCTCGGACGCCTACCTCATGCCATCACGATTCGAGCCGTGCGGCCTCGGTCAGATGTACGCGATGCGCTACGGCTCGATCCCGATCGCGCGGCTGACCGGCGGCCTCGCAGACACGGTCATCGATCTCGACGAGGCACCCGAGACGTCCACAGGGTTCGGATTTCGACTCTTCGACTCCCGTGAGCTGGTCAAGACGATCCGTCGGGCGCGTCGGATCCACCACAAGAGCCGCACACTGTGGCGGGCGATGCAGCGGAGGGGCATGGAAACGGACTGGTCGTGGGATCGGGCCGCAGGCAGGTACCTCGAGGTGTACCGGTCTGTCGTCGAGTGACCGACCCGCGGCACCGCTGACAGCGAGCACTGAGGGAGGCGGCGGGAGGCTGTCTTCAGGCGGCAGTCGGTACGGCGTCCGCCCCGTCCTGCCTGGACACGTTCATGTCGCGTTCTGGCTGTCAGCTGTCGGCTGTCCGCGCCGCGAGTCCGCTGAAGCTATTCGAGCAGAGCAGGGGTGGTCGTCAAGAACCGCTTCAATGTCTCGAACGTGTTCCGGAGGTTCGCCTCCGGCACACTCTCGTCCACCTGGTGTGCCTGCAGGGTTTCGCCTGGCCCGTAGTTCACTCCAGGCACTCCTCTGCCGGCGAGACGGGCAACATCGGTCCAGGCCTGCTTGGGCCGTACCGGTCCTCCAGAGACGCCGATGAGATGGCGCAGATACGGACTGTCTTCGGAGATCGGTGCCGCCGGTGCGCGGTCGACGATCTCTACCTCATCCGCGTCCGAGGCGATGGAACGCAATGCGTCCTCCGCCTGCGCGAGGGTCTTGTCGGGCGCAAACCGGTAGTTGAGATTGAAGGTCACCAACCCCGGAACGATATTTCTCGCGACTCCACCCTCGACCATCGTAACGGTGGACACTTCCTTGAATTCCAGCCCTGCGACATGTACCACTTGGGGTTCTCGTCGATGCATCCGTGACAGCCAATCGCCCGCCCTGGTGATTGCGTTCTCACCGTTCCAGGGACGCGCCGCATGGGCCGCGACGCCCTTGAATCGAACGGCCGCGTTCACCGATCCAACACAGCCGAGCTGCAACTCCATGTCTGTCGGTTCCAACACGACGGCGAACTCGGCCTCCGCGAGCCACGCCGCGCGCTCGAGGACGACCTCCAACCCGTTGTCGCCGGCAGGTCCCTCCTCACGGTCGTAGAACACGCCGATGACGTCGTACGGTCCCTCCCGGACCGCGTCATCGTTGATGAGGTGCATCATCACTGCAATACCGGCTTTCATGTCCGACGCACCGAGCCCGTGAACGCGCCCGTCCGCGACGAACGCAGGCGCTTGTCCTTGCGATGGAACCGTGTCGAGGTGGCCGACGAGTAGCACCATCGGCCGTTCGGAGCGGGTCCCGACGACGACACTGTTGCCGATGCGGTCGACTCCGAGCCGTCCCCACACCGGAAGAGACCCGGCTGCGACATGGGTCGCGATTCGCCCTTCGCCCCCGGTCTCCGACGGAGTGTCGATCAGCTCGACAAGTGTCGCCGTGAGATCGTTCATACCTGCACCTCGAAGGTCCGGAGCGCGTCGTTCAGCGAGGTCTTGTCATCGGTGGAACCCGACCGTCGTCCGATGATCAGCGCTGCGGGGAGTTGGTAGGTTCCAGAGGGGAACGTCTTCGATCGGGTGCCGGGGATCACCACCGATCGGGAGGGCACCCTGCCCCGGTACTCGACGGGCTCAGTTCCGGTGACATCGATCACTGGGATGCTTGAGCTGAGAACCACATTCGCGCCGAGCACAGCTCCTTCCTCGACGACCACTCCCTCGACAACGACACATCTACTACCGATGAACGCCCCATCCTCGACGATGACCGGCCTGGCGCCGGGCGGCTCCAGGACTCCCCCGATGCCGACACCACCGGATAGGTGGACGTTCCTCCCTATCTGCGCGCAGGACCCGACGGTCGCCCACGTGTCGATCATCGTGCCTGACCCCACCCACGCACCGATATTCACATAACCGGGCATGACCACGACGCCAGGTTCGCAGAATGCTCCGTACCTCACCGTGCCAGGAGGCACAACCCGTACGCCCGCCTCGGCGAGGCCCTGTTTGGTCGCGATCTTGTCGTGATACTCGATCGGTCCAGCGTGGCTGGTCGTCAGCGGCTGCATCCTGAAGTAGAGCATGATGGCCTCTTTGACCCACTGGTTGACGATCCACTCACCGTCGGTCTTCTCGGCGACGCGAAGCTCGCCACCGTCGAGTGATGCGATAGTGCGATGCACTGCCTCTGCCGCCTGGTCCAGCAACGACAGGTCTGCGTAGGCCGCTTCGATCAATTCCCGGTCAGACACGACCGCACCACCTCTACAGCTTCTTCGCATGCTTCCACCGTCGGAACGAGCGCCAACCGGATGTATCCCTCCCCGCCGAAACCGAATGCAGTTCCTGGCGACACGATCACCCCGGCCTCCAGGAGCCGCCGCGAGACTGCGGAGTCGTCACCGACCTCGACCCACAGGTAGAGAGCCCCTTCGGAGGCCGCGACTCGGTATCCGAGCGATGCGAACGCATCAGCAAGGATCGCCCTCTTGGCACTGAAGATCTTCCGGCGCACTTCGGGGTGTGCATCGTCCGACCAAGCCGCGATCGCCGCCGCCTGAACGAACTCGGGGGAAGCCGTGCCGGTCGAACTCCGAAGTTCCCGGAGGAGATGGATCGCGTCGGCGTCGCCCACGATCGCCCCGCTGCGATACCCGGTCATGCCTGAGCGCTTCGACAGGCTCAGATAGGACAGCACACCGGTGAACCGATCATCGGCAACCTGGAGAATCGACGGGGGCGGATCGTTCTCGTAGATGTCGGCGTAGCACTCGTCGGAGCAGATGAGCGTGCCGTGAGGCCTGGCCGCGTCATGGATCGCCTGGAGTTGACGCTTCGACGCGACTGCTCCAGTGGGGTTGTGTGGATAGTTGATCCACAGCAACGCAGCGCGATCCCAATCGTCGATCTGACCGGGGTCGAGAATGAAGTCGCCCTCGAGCCGAACCGGAACCAGATCGGCCCCCGCGAGCGCGGCACCTCGTTCATACACGGGGTAGGCGGGGGTCGGCCAGATCACGGCGTCCCGGGCAGTCCTGTCGACAAACGCGAACGCCGTGGAAAAGATCGCCTCCTTTGCCCCAGAGGTGGCAAGGACCTGTCGTTCAGGGTCGACCGCGACCCCGAACCGTCGCCCTGCGTAGTCCGCGATCGCCGCCCTCAGCTCGAGAAGGCCGGGAGTGGTCGGATACTGCGAGACAGCAGGAATCGCCGCTTTCAGAGCTTCGGGGATGAACGATGGGGTTGGTTCTCGCGGATCTCCCAGCGAGAAGTCGATCAGCGTCTCGCCCGCTGCGCGCATTGCCCGCGCCTTCTCCTGAAGTAGCGCCATCGGGTAGGTACCCATCGAGGTGAGAACCGGATTGGCGTGCATGTCCTGAACGGTAGTCGGGGAGATGTGGTTCAGTTGGTTGGCCCGTACTCGAGCAGGTGCTCAAAGCCTGCCTCGTCGAGCACCGGAACAGCGAGGGATGTCGCCTTGGCCAGCTTCGTTCCAGGAGCAGCACCGGCGACCACGAACGACGTCTTCCCGGACACCGAACTCGCTACCGTCCCTCCCCGCTCCTCGATGGCCGCCGTCGCGGCGTCCCGGGTCCAGCGATCGAGCGTGCCGGTGAGCACGATCCTCATCCCCGCGAGGAGTTCGGACCCCTCCTCTTTCGTTTCCTCGGCCAAGCTGAGCCCCGCCGAGCGAAGGCGATCGATCAGTTCGATGGTCTCCGACGAGGTTGCCCACCCTCGTACGGAGGCGGCGATGGTCGGGCCGACACCCTCCACCGCGGCAATGTCCTCCTCGGAGGCTGCGAGAAGTAGTTCGATGACGGGAAAGGCCCTGGTGAGCATCCGGGCAACCGTCCCGCCGACGTGTCGAACTCCGAGTCCGATCAGCAGCCTCGACAACGGCCGGGTCTTCGACGCCTCGATACCGGCCATGAGGTTGCCGACCGAAACGTCGCCCCACCCTTCGAAGCCTTCGAAGTCGCCTGGTGTCAGCGAGTAGATGTCGGCTGGATCGTGAATCAGGCCCCGCTCGATCAGCAGGTCGATCGTCTTGTAGCCGAGTCCCTCGATGTCCATGCCGCCACGTGAAGCGAAGTGGAACAGCCACTCGCGGAGCCGCGCCGGGCATGACAGTCCCCCGGTACACCGCGCTACCTTCTCACCCTCGGGCCTGACGATCGGATTGTCACAGAACGGGCAGTTGGCAGGCATGTTCCACACCACCTCGGTTCCGGTGCGGATCGATGGCACCGGTCCGACGACCTCAGGAATCACCTCACCCGCCCGCCTGACGACCACTTCGTCGCCGATCCGGACATCCTTTCGGTGGACCTCGTCCTCGTTGTGGAGCGTTGACCTGGAGACCATCGCCCCTCCGACAAACACCGGGTCGAGCACGGCGTACGGCGTGACCCGTCCCGTACGCCCGACCCCGACACGGATGTCGAGAAGCCGTGTCGTACGTTCTTCGGGTGGGAATTTGTAGGCAACCGCCCAGCGTGGTGCGTGCGAGGTGACCCCGAGGGCCTGCTGCTCGGCAAGCCTATCGATCTTCACGACAACCCCGTCAGTCGCATACCCGACCGAGTGGCGATCCCGCTCGGCGTGGCGCAGATACTCCTCCACACCGTTGAGATCCGGGACCGATTTCGACGCGGGGTTCACACGGAATCCGAGCTCGGCGAGCCAGGTGAGGACCTCCTGGTGTGATTCAAAGCGGGGCCCGCCCTCAACCGAGCCGAGGTGGTACATCCAGGTGGAGAGCTGCCTCGAAGCGGTGACCGATGGGTCCTTCTGTCGAAGCGATCCGGCAGCGGCGTTTCGAGGATTGACGAAGAGACGATCGCCGGCCTCCGACTGACGTTCGTTGAGCGATTCGAACGCCTCATCGGACATGTACACCTCGCCTCGGACCTCGATCACCGCGGGAGGGTCACTTCGCAACCGCAACGGCACCGAGTCGATCGCCCGAACGTTCGCGGTGATGTCCTCGCCAACGGCACCGTCACCACGGGTCGCAGCCACGGCAAGGACGCCCCGTTCGTATACCAGCGACACGGCGAGGCCGTCGATCTTCATCTCGCATACGTAGCCGGACGGGGCGCGACCGAGGAGCCGTTCCACTCGAGACTCCCACCCCTCCAGTTCTTCGAGCGACTCGACGTTGTCCAGCGAGAACATCCGCTCTCTGTGCGGTACGGGGGCGAACAGGTCATTCGTTGGAGACCCGACCCGCCGCGTCGGCGAGTCGGGAGTGATCAGCTCAGGGTTGGCCTCTTCGAGCGCGCGGAGCTCACGAACGAGCTGGTCGTAGTCGTAGTCGGAGATCTGCGGGTCGTCGAGCACGAAATACCGGTAGGCGTGCTCTCGGATCTGCTCTCGGAGTCGTTCGATGTGGTCGACACTCATCGAAGCTCATCCTCGCATCGTGGCAGTGATCGTCCCGCCGCCGAGCACCCGGTCTCCGTCATAGAGGACTGCGCTCTGTCCCGCAGCAACACCCTCCTGTGGCTCGACGAAGTGGACGGTCGCACCGTCGGTGTCGAGAACAGCGTCGTGTGTAGCGCCGTGCGCTCGAACCTGTGCCGCGACCGGACCGATCGGCGACACACCCGACACCCATGTCGGCCGTCCGAGTGACATGCTCGAGATGGGCGCTGATCCTCGCAGCCCAATCACCACGGTTGCGGTTCCCGGCCGAATCGCCTGTACGTAGCGAGGAGTGCCGAATGCTACGCCGATCCCTTTTCGCTGACCGACTGTGAAGTCGATCACACCGTTGTGGCGGCCGACGACAGAGCCCTCCCCGTCGATGATCGGACCGGGCACGATGGCTTCCGGAATCTCACGGCGCAGGAAAGACCGGTAGTCGTCACCCACGAAGCAGATGTCCTGGCTGTCTCGTTTGTCTGCGGTGCGCAGCCCAAGGTCACGTGCAATGGACCGCACGGTGTCCTTTCGATACTCGCCGACGGGAAGACGGACTCGCTCCAGCTCGTAACGACCGAGCATGTACAGGACGTACGACTGATCCTTGTCACGGTCGACGCCGCGGAACAGGCCAAACGTCGACCCCTCTCGTACCACCCGCGCATAGTGGCCCGTGACGAGCAAGTCACAGTCCAGGTCCGCGGCCCATCTGAGGAGATGGTCGAACTTGACGACACGGTTGCAGGAGATGCACGGATTCGGCGTCCGACCGTTCAGATACTCGGCGATGAAAGGGTCAACGATTCCCGCCCTGAACTCATCGGTCGCGTCGAGCACGTAGTAGGGGATGTCGAGTGTTGCAGCAACTCGACGGGCGTCTTCAGAGTCGGCGAGCGTGCAACATCCAGACGTCGGCAGCGATCCATCGTCGCCCGCCCACAACTTCAGCGTTGCACCGATCACCTCGTGACCCTCCTGCACCATGAGAGCAGCCGCAACTGAGGAGTCGACGCCACCGCTCATGGCCGCGAGCACTCTCATTGGTCACCACCGATCGCGTGCAGTACGGCGTTCGCGGCCAGGTCACCATCTCCAGGGGCGGTCGTCCACCCGAAAGTGAAGCGAAAGCACTCCCTGGCCCTGGCTGCATCGAAGCCCATCGCCAACAGCACGTGGCTGACATCCGTAGCGCCGCTCTGGCATGCGGACCCGGCCGACGCTGCAATGCCCGCCTGGTCCAACCGAATGAGCACCATGTCGTTCCTGACTCCTGGTATCCGCACATGGGAGTGTTGCACGACACGCTCGGTGACCGGCGCGTTGATCTCGAAACCGTCGATCTCGGCGCTGAGACGGTCCTCGAACCGTCGCCGCGCCTCCCCCACGTCAGCACGGAATCGCTCACGATCCGCGACGGTGGCCTCCATGGCAGCGACCATGGCGACGATCCCAGGGACGTTCTGCGTTCCAGAGCGCAGCCCCCACTCCTGCCCGCCTCCGTGCACAAGTGGCTCGAGCCGGGTTCCCGACCGCACGTACAGAAGCCCGACGCCCTTTGGTCCTCCGAACTTGTGCGCAGCCAACGTGAGGAGGTCGACGCCCAACTCATCGACGTTCACGGCCTGCGAGACGAACGCTTGCACAGCGTCCGTGTGCACGATCGCCCCCCTCTCGTGAGCCTCATCGACCACGGCGGACACCGGCTCGAGGACCCCCGTCTCATTGTTGGCGAGCATCACCGACACCACCGAAGGCCGTTCGGCGACCAGTTCAGCGACGTCCGACGGATTCACCCTCCCCCAACGATCAACCGACAAGAAACAGACCTCGCGGCCGAGTCGCTCTACGAACCGGGCCGACTCGATCACGGCATCGTGCTCCACCTCCGACACCACCAGCCGGCGATCTTCGGCCAGGACAGCGCCAACGATCGCGAGGTTGTCTGACTCCGAACCTCCGCCGGTGAACACGATCTCTCGAGGCGACGCACCAATCAGCGCAGCTGCCTGATCACGAGCCTCCTCCAGAAGGTTCTTGGAGTCCCGAGCAGTCCGATGGATCCCCGAGGGGTTCCCGAAGCCGGCTGCCTGGAACGCGACCATGGCTTCAGGACGACCGGGAGTGGTCGCCGCGTGGTCGAGATACAAGGCCATCAGCGTCGGGTCACGAATCCTGCTGGCCGGTGACAGGCTGCGAGGCGAACTGAGTGATCGCAATGACGGCCTGCTCGACGACATCCATGTTGACCCGTTCTGGATCAATGCTCCGTTGCAGCGCCAAACCTTCGACCAGAGCAACCATCATCACCGAAATCGATTCGACCGTGAAGGGAGATCTGAGCTCGTAGCCGGCACTAGTGAGAAACAACGAGAGCAGCACTCCTACATTCTCTCGTGCCTCAACGTAGCCGGCACTCAGATGGTCAACGACGACCTCACGGCTGCGCGTCAACGCCCAGAGGTACATGTGCATCGCGAACGCCGTGTCCGCCATAGTCGCGTCGACCGTCCGTTTGATGGCTTCGATCGCAAGCTCCTCCGGAGTCATGCCCTCTGCGTGCTCGACGAGGTGCACGACCTCGTCTACCGCTTTCGATCGCGTCGCTGCCAACGCGTACTCGAGGAAGTCCACCAGGAACGCGTCGCGGTCCAACCAGCGGTTGTAGAAGGCACCCGTCGTCAACCCGGCATACTGTGACACCCTGGCTGCCGTCAACTGATCGAACACCCGCGGGGTGGTCCGGGTTACTTCCCCGCCGACTTCGAAAGCGCCAATCGCCAACTGCCATGCAGCCGCGAGTAGCCGCTCCTTGGAACTTCTGTCATCTCCCATAGTCGATCAGTCTACTATGCGTCGGCCGATCCGCCTGTGAAGGATGCCCTGCGCTTCTCGATGAACGCCTGCACACCCTCTCTGGCATCCTCGCTGTCGAAGGTACGCACGAACTCACCTCGCTCGACGTCCAAACCCTCGTCGAGACCCACTCTGAGGGATGCCTTTGCTGCACCGTACGCGACAGTGGGCCCGGAGGCCCACCCATGGGCATCTTCCATCGCAGCGTCGAGCACATCGTCGACGACCTTGTCCGCGATCCCCAGCTCCAACGCCTCCTGCGCCGGGACATGCCGACCTGTGAAGATCAGATCTCGCGCTGCCCTGTAACCCACGAGACGAGTGAGTCGCTGGGTTCCCCCGGCCCCGGGGATGATGCCGAGGAGGATCTCTGGTTGACCGACCTTGGCGTCGGTGGCGAGGTAGCGGAAGTCGGCGCCCATGGCGAGCTCCAGCCCGCCGCCAAGGGCGAACCCCCGGACTGCGGCGATTGTTGGCTTGGCCAAACGCTCCAACGCGAGGACGGCGTCTGCAAGCTCGGACGCGACGCCGGACGTGCCGAACGCGGCCCGAAACTCCTTGATGTCCGCTCCCGCCGCGAAGTGCGGAGAGCCGGTCACGACAAGGGCCCTGATCGACGGATCAGAAGCTCGATCGAACGCCTCCAAGAGCTCCGAGGCGAGCGCTGCTGAGAGAGCATTGACCGGTGGGCGATCGAGCCGCACCACCGCTACCGATGCATCAACCGTGTACTCGACGAACTGCATGAACCGCCCTCCAACTGCCTCGATCTGAGCGTAGCGCGGCCTCAGCGGCCCAAGAACTGTCTGGCGGCACTCCACGGATCGAGCCGGCGGGCCGTGACTTCCTCGAGTACCTTCGGGAATTCGCCGACTCCCGATGCTGCATCAGCCCTCCTTACCAGCTCCGAGGCGATCGCCTGCCTGAACTCGCCGGTGAGTCTCGCCGCCCTTCTCTTTTCGAGTTCACCGGTCTCCTCGAGAAATGCCCGGTGGGCCATGATCGCCTCCCAGACCTCGTCGACTCCGTCGCCGGTGGTAGCGACCGTCGGGAGCACAGGCGGCCTCCACAGGCGGTCCCCACCAAGATCGAGCATCTGGTTCAGATCCCTGACTGTCTCGGACAACCCCGGTCTGTCGGCCTTGTTCACAACGAAGAGATCCCCGATCTCGAGCAGTCCGGCCTTGTTCGCCTGGACGCTGTCACCCCATCCCGGGTTGAGCACGACAACCGTCGTGTCGGCGCTCTCGACGATCTCGACCTCGGCCTGGCCAACGCCGACTGTCTCGACGATGACGTACGGGAACCCCACGGCGTCCAGAACGAGCAATCCTTTGGGCGTGGCCTCGGACACCCCTCCGAGGTGTCCCCTGCTCCCCATGGACCGGATGTATACGCCACCGTCGGAGGCGTGATCCTGCATCCGGATACGATCCCCGAGAATCGCTCCTCCGGTGAAGGGGCTCGATGGATCGACCGCGAGCACCGCGACTGTCTGTCCGCCATCGCGCACGTTGGAAATCAGCCTGGACGTCAGAGTCGACTTGCCGCCCCCCGGAGCCCCGGTCAGACCGATCACATAGGACCCGCCGGTTCGCGGGAACAACTCGGCGAGCACCTCTGAGGCGCCGGGACGATCGTCTTCGACGAGGCTGATCAGTCGGGCCAGGGCGCGCCGGTCACCTCGCAGGGCAGATTCGGTGAGCGCCATGGTTGGGAGTCTGGGATCTGCCGGCTCGATGTGCAAGTCAACTCGGCGAGCTTCGCTCGCCGTTGTCAGTCCTCGGTTGTGGGTTCTCGGCAGGAAGTCGCCCCGAGTTGGCAGAACGGGTTCGGTCGCGTTCTTACTGAAGACTGAAGACTGAAGACTGAAGACTGCGAGCCGCTAGATGGCGTTGACTTCCTCGACGCCGGGAACGCGGTCGGTCAGGATCCGTTCGATACCCGCTTTCAAGGTCATGGTCGAGAGCGGGCAGCCGCCGCACGCACCCACCAGCTGCAGGTTGACCGTTCCCTGGTCGACTCCGAGCAGGATCAAGTCACCGCCGTCGGCCTGGAGGGCGGGTCGGATGTACTCGAGAGTCGACTCGAGCACGTCCAAATCGATCTCACTGGTGGTGTCGTGTGCAGTCATGCGGTCAATAGTGTACCGGTGCTCCGGTGGTACGAGGCCATCAGTTGGTGACGGTTGCCGTCACGAAGGCCACCGCCCTTCCTTCACCGTTCACGGCCTCGATCATCAGCCGGTACGGCCCCGGCGGAGCGCTCGACTCCCCCACTGCTCCATCCCAAGTGAGTGAGACTCTGCCCGCCTCGCGGGCCTTCCACGGCATGGCCCGGACCACCTGGGCACCTCGGAATACCACGAGCCGCACCTGTGATGGTGCCGTGACGACAGCCGACACCAGCATCGATGACCCCGCCGGTGTAGTCGGTTGATCGGTAATCTCTCCAATGGTGGGAGGCAGCCCGAAGCCTTCTGGAGGGGTCATCAGGACACCGTCTCCCTGCGTGAAGTCCCAAGAGCCGATGGTTCCCCTGGCGATGACTTCGCCGTCGACAATGACCTTCACCGGCCCGTCGGCGCCGATGTGCACAGTGCCCTGACCCCATGCGAGACCGACGACGATCGTCTTCGGGAGGAGGTCGCCCCCATCATCAGGAAGGAGCCCGCTGTAGTAGTGGGACAGAATCGTCGCATAGTCGGCCCCCGCATCGGCCATTGCTTTCGCACCGTACTGGCTCATTCCCACCATGTGACCCCAGCCATGCCCCTCGAACACGTAGACCGGATACATATCGATGTGCCCGGATGGGAAGGCATCGGGGAAGTGCCACGTCTTGTGGATCACGAATGTCGGTGAGAGGACCGTTTGCGGATACGACTTCCCATCGGGCCTGGCGGCAGGGAAGACGTCCGGAGCGACCTCCGGACCCCGGCGATTCATGACGCCCCGGAACTCGTTGGTGGAGAGGGTGGTGGTCCCTCCGTCGCTCTCGATGTCGACCGTCCACGGCCCCCCACCATCATCGGTCTGGTGGACGGTGATCGTGTGGAGCCTCCCGTCGATGATGCCCGCTGCTGCGAGCACGTCCTCGAGCACCCCACTGCGAACTTCGTACCGCCAATCGGCGAAAACTGAGTCTTCGCCAGGGGACGCGACCGCCTTCAGGTACGGGATCGGCTCACGCCCTGCATAGACGTCTTCGTAGTTGCGAGTTCTGCCTCCGGTGGTCGAGCTGTACATCGTGAAGGCGGGTGCTCCGTCGTAGATGAGAATCTCTCCGGCTGTGCTCCCGACGGCTTCCCCCCATCTCACGCCGGCATCGGTCGTCACCTGGTCGAGGCCTCCATACACCTGACACGCCGACGATGCACAAATGTCGAAACCATAGGTGGAACCTGCGCCTGCCCGACCTCGTGACAGCGTCCACGCAAGGTATGTCCGAGCCGCGACGACCTGTGCCTTCAGCGCTTCCATCGGCCAGGAGAACGGAACTTCTTGGATCCCGAGGAGGTAGTTGTCGATACCCAGGTGGTCCAGCACGACGAGCCCGTCGGATGCTGCAGTGACTTCCAGAGAACCGGCGTAGTGATGCTCGTTCCACGAGAGGGTCACCCCATCCTCCGGTTCGATGACCACCGACTGGTACGGCCCGGTGGTCTCCGCTGCGACGTGTGGAGCCACGATGAGGGTGAGGAGTAGTGCAACCAGGAGCACGTACGCCCCACGGCAGGTCGAGCGCGTGAGATCCATCTCGGCATTGTACGAGTACCCTGCCCCCCAAAGAGAGGAAGCAATGCGCATCGCCGTGGGATCAGATCACGCCGGGTACCCGCTCAAGCAGCACATCGGCGACTTCTTGAGAGACGCAGGTCACGACATCACCGACGTCGGTACCTATTCAGAGGAACCGGTCGACTACCCGGACTTCGCCGCCGCAGTTGGAAGGGCCGTTCTGGACGGCACGGTGGAGCGGGGCATCGTCGTTTGTGGATCGGGTGCGGGCGCATCGATCGCAGCGAACAAACTCAGGGGGATTCGGGCCAGCCTTGCGCATGACACCTACACGGCCCACCAATGCGTTGAGCACGACGACGTCAACATCCTGACGCTCGGAAGTAGGGTCGTCGGCACCGCCCTTGCCGACGAGGTCGTCGCGGCATTCGTGAACGCCAGATTCTCGAGAGCCGAGCGTCACGTCCGGCGAGTGAACAAGATCAAGGAACTCGAAGCGGAATTCTAGGAGACAGTCCTCAGTCGCCACCAACGGTCAGCCATCAGTAACCGGAAAGAACTCGGCCCTGGAAGACGGCGGGGCGACCTCCTACCCAGAACCGAAAACCGAAGACCGAATGCGGCCCGCCTCACTCGCCCAGGCCCTCGATCCACTCGGCACTCGACTCGACGATCCGTTCGATGACCTGCTCAGTGGTGACTCCTGACCGTTTCAGCGTCCTGAGAGAGTGGTCGGCACCATCAACGACCTCCACCGTCGCGCGAGGTAGCGGCCGGAGGTAGGCATCGACCAATTCGTGCCTGGCGAACGCGTCCCGTTCGCCAACAAAGAACAGCATCGGGACCTGAACGCGCCAGAGGTGCTCGGCGCGGAGCCTGTCGGGCCGCCCTGGAGGATGGAGTGGGTACGAGTAGCAGATCAACCCCTCTGCGTCGGCACCCCCGGCGGCGAGCAGGCTCGCTATCCGGCCGCCCATCGACCGGCCCGCAAGAACCACGTGTTCGGTGAGGTGTTCACGAACCCAGTCGAGCGCGGCCTCGTGCACGGCGATCAGGGTGGATGTTCGATCAGGTCTGCGTCGACCCTCGGCCATGTAGCTGTACTCGAAGGTCACCACGGGGTAGCCGTGTGCAGCCAGTCCGTCTCTGAGGAGGGCAACGAGCGGATGGTCCTGTCCCGCCCCGGCTCCGTGTGCCAGCAGGACTGCTGGGAGAAGGTCGCCTTCCACGAGGCGTCCTGTCACGGTTCGGTCGTCTCCCCATTCGATCACTATGTCGCGCACGGACCGAGGGTACCGTCGGCGAAGAATCGGGCCGCTCCTACCATCGTGCGCATGCTCGCCACCGACAACCTCATGGACGAGGCCGAACTGTGTTGTCGCGAGATCGAAACGGGGTGCACCTGAGCCCGTGAAGCGACTCGTACTTCTCATCACCGTCACCGTTACCGCCTGCACCAGCGCAGCTATGCCGTCGACCACCGTGACGACAGCCACGACGACGACCACGACGACGGCTGCCAAATCGACGACGTCCACGACGCTTCCGCCCACGACCGCCACCCTGCCGCCCACCACCACGACGGCGCCGACGACCACCCTCGCGGCCGCCCGCCATGTCCCTTTCACCTCCACGCTGAGCCTCGATGTATACGGAAGTGAGGGCCCAACCGTCGTCCTCTTCCACGGTGGAGGCTGGATTACCGGCACTCCGGACGATATCGCTCCGCTCGCCAGGACGATCGCCGATTCGGGTGCCGTCGTGTTCAACGCGCCTTACCGGCTGTTGTTCGAAGGTGGCGGGTTTCCGATGACGTTCCAGGACGCCGCGTGCGCGGTCCGCTTTGCTGCGGCGCACAGCGCCGAGTACGGGGGCGATCCTTCGCGACTGGTCGTTGTCGGGTACTCGGCCGGGGCGCAGATCGCCGCTCTCGTGGCACTCGCTGCCGACACCTTCGACGGCGACTGCCTCGTCGAGATGAACGACACCTTGCCGACGAGGATGGTTGGGCTCGCCGGACCGTATGACACCGACGCCCTCGGGCCACTCATGATCCCGTTCTTCGGCACCGACCCGGAGGTCGATCCTGAGCCATGGAGACTCGGCAACCCGCTCACCTACCTCGGACACAACCCCGATCTCGTTGTACGGCTCATCCACGGAGAAGAGGATCTGGTGGTCCCCCCACTCTTCTCCGAGTACTTCGAACAGCGGCTCGAAAAGGCCGACTACGACACCCACCTGACGATCCTGCCGGGAGTGAATCACCTCGGTGTTGCGGCCCCGACCGTCGCGGGTGATCTGGTGATCGATTCGATCTTCACCGACAGAGAGGCTTAAGCACTCTCCGTGGTCGTCCGATACCTAGTAGGTGAACGCTGGACACAGACACCGAGTTGTGGGGCTGATCTTCCTGTGGACGATCGCGGCGACACTTTTCGTCGCGCAACCTGCACTCGCCGACACCACTTCCGATGCCGAAGCATGCTTCCTCGCGAAGATCAACGCTGCACGGGTAGCGACCGGCGCTCAGAAGCTTTCCAGCGACTCGACGCTCGCCGGCTATGCGAGAATTCACTCGAAGGCGATGGCCGAGAACGGCAGCATCTATCACTCCTCGACGAACGACCTCGCACCCTACCTCCCCGGCGACTGGATGAAATGGGGTGAGAATGTCGGAGTCGGGGGTTCTTGCGATGCCCTGTTCGATGCATTCTGGGCGTCCCCGTCGCACCACGACAACCTCCTGGACCCGGTGTTCCAGTACGCAGGGATCGGTGTCTACATCGATGGGTCCTCCGTGATATGGACCACCCACGTCTTCCTCCAGCGAGCGAGCGCTCCGGCAACGACCACGACCACGACAGCCCCCCCGCCGGTGACGACCACCACTTCCCCGCCGCCCACCACCACGACGCACCCGCCGACGACAACCACCACGACGCACCCGCCTGCAACGACATCCACCACACATCCGCCGGCGACAACCACTACACAGCCGCCTGCAACGACCACCACGACTCCAACGCCGGCGTCCACCTCCACCACCACGTCGACAGTGGCGACGAGTCCACCAACAACGACTCTTGCTTCCACGACGACGGGCGCGACATCGACTACGGCTTCCGAAGGAGTCCCGGAAACGACGACCACAACCACGAGGCCTGATTCGGCCAGTTCACTCGCGTCGTTGGTCGGAGATTGGGAGAACGATGGCGTACTGTGCAGCGAGGGTCGCTGCGGAGGAGATCAGGCACTCCTGGCGTTCATCGGTGTGGTGCTGCTCGGCGGATCTGCACTTACGACGTGGTCGCTTCGGGGATAGCCTCGGTAACCACGTCGGGCAGATCGACTTCCAGATGACGAATTCGAGGCATGGCGTAGGCGAACGCCATCGTCAGCACCAGCAGTAGACCCATCACGATGAACAACAGCCCGATACCGCGACCCTCCCCCACCCCGATCACTGTGCCGACGGTGCCGGCCAGACTCCCTCGCATCAGCGGTTCGAACACCTTGTCGGCCAAAGGACCGGCGAGCAGGTACGAGACCGGAGTTGCGATCAGCGCCATCATCCGGCGCAACGCGAACACCCTGCCCTGCATATCGAGGTCGACCTTCAGCTGCCACAGCGTCGTGCTGGTGCCATTGACAATCGGAATCAACAACATCACCGCGAACATGCCGGCGGCGGCCGGCACAACGGCCGCTCGGAACCCGATGAGACAGATGGCCAAGCCAGTGATGGAAAGCAGCAGTGCCAAACCACGAACTCGCTTCTTCGGTCCGCCCCACGTGCTCATGACAACGGTACCGATGAGCATGCCCAGACCGGCGATGGACATCACCGAGCCGAACACGAGTTCGTTGGTGAAGCTCAGAAACAGCGGAATGAACAGCACGTTGGCGAAGCCGAACTCGAAGTTCAGCGCGGCCATGACAAAGAGAAGTCCCAGCAACCCTGCGCGTTCCTTCACGAACCGCCAGCCGTCGCCTGCTTCGGTTCGCAGCGACGCAATAGCGGTCGTGCGCTTCGGGCTGGGGATTCGCACCAACGCGACTGTGGACACGGCGAACAGAAAGGTGACGAAGTCGACGAGAAGGACGGCCTTCAGTCCGACGAGCGTCAGCAGCGCGCCGGCGATCGCCGGCGCAACGAGGTGTCCCACCGCCTGACCCGTCTGCGCGAGCCCGTTGGCCCGTCCGAGGTGCTGTTTCGGAACCAGCATGGGGACGGAAGCAGTCCACGCCGGCTCCTGGAACGAGTTACCGATAGAGCCCACGATGACCAGAACGAACACCCATGCCAGGTGCAGATCACCCAAGAAGAGCAGAAGGGCAACGACGCCGGTGGCAATACCCGCCACTCCGTCACCACCCATCATCGTGAGACGGCGATCCCAGCGATCGACGAGTGCTCCCGCGAACGGAGCGATGAGGATGCCGGGGACCGTCGCCGCCAGCATCACGAGGGCGAGCAGAGTGACGGAACCCGATTGTTGGTATACCCAGATCGAGAGCGCGAAGCCGGTGAGGCTCGACCCGACGATCGATACGAGTTGCCCGATCCAGACGACGAAGAACGTCTTCATCGCGATCTCAGCCTGACGTCGTGGAATGCGTTCCGAGTCTGTCGCCTCATGCGGCCCGGCGCCCTCCCTTGGTATCGGTTCTGTGCTCATCACTCCGTTGAGTAGCAGGAACGTACTCGATCGACACCCGAGCCGTCACCTTCCGCTCGATCTCAGCCTTCATGGCTCTCGAGTAGCCTTCCGCCATCGACATCATGCGCCTTCCTCCCTTGTGATGTCACTATGATGTCACAATTGATGTCAACTTGTCAAGAGGCAAGCCGGCTCCACCGCAGCACCTCGTAGTGTGTACCTCGTACCCGTGGTGGGCTCCACCACGAGGGACCCTGCGTACGGCCGCCCGACGGCCTCCAGGCAAAGGTGGTCGCGCACCAGGTACCAGATACGGGCGAAGAGTCGGGGACTGACGACTCTGTCGTCAGTCCCCGATCGCTATCTCATCCACGATGCCGACCACGACGGCCCGGATCGGCGCCGTGTCGAGTCCGACGATCTGACGGGCAGAGTTCCCCTCGTCGAGGATGAGGACCGTCTCGCCGACTCCCGCGCCGACGACGTCGACGGCGATCAAGTACTCACCCTCCGGGGTGCCATCAGGATCGATCAGGTCGCAGAGGAGGAGCTTGCGTCCGTCGAACACCGGCGAGCTGATGGTGGAGACGACCGTTCCGACGACCGTTCCCACCTTCACGGTGCCACCTCGTCGACGATGCCGACGATCGCATGGTCGACAGGAACGAAGGTGTTGGGCATCGCTTGAGCGGCTTCACGGGATCCCACGATGTACACGAGTTCGTCCGGTCCCGCCATGTGAACCCCATCGGCGGCGACCACTGGCCTCCCCTTGGGCTCCTGATGACGGTCGAGTGGTTGAACGATGAGGAACTTGACGCCTTCGAGCCCCGGTGTCTTGACCGTGGCCACAACCGTCCCGATGACACGACCGAGTTGCATCGCTACTCCTCGACGACCCGCTCGGAGAACCGACCATCGGCGGAGAGGTTCTCGCCCATCTCTGGATGGAGCTGTGGGATCACCACGCAGATCACTCGTTCGGAGACACTGGCCGAGCCGATCTCGACTGCGGCCTCGACTTCCGAGACCGGGCCTTGGAACAAGAGATATCCTTTGCCGCCGAGACCGTCGGCGAGCCGAATCTCCTGGAGCGTCACCTTCGCTCCCTTGACACCGGCATCGGCAGCTTGGATGACGGCAGCGACGGTGCGGGTTTCGATGATGCCAAGTGCCTCCCCTTCACCCACGATCCGAGCACCTCGGATCGCAGCGGTCACGTCCGGATGGATATCCGGGAGGACGACGGTGTCGAGCAACGTCGCGATCTCCCTGCCGGCATCGACCGCCTCCTCGACGTCACCGACCTCACCTGCGATCAGCACGAGGTACTTGCCCGGCTGCACGGTTCCGGCGCGGATCACCTCGATGGGTGCCCGCTTGACCATCTGATCGCCCGCCTCGATCCCGCGGGCGATCGAGTCGAACTCGAGGAGTGCAAGCGCCGGCCGCACTACACGATCCTCAATGCCCCGACGACCGTGATGCGCCGTTCGCGAGAAAACGTTCGCGGTCGGGTCAGCCCGTCACCCGTCGGGCTGGCGATCGAGAACGATGTGAAGCCTTCGCCGCCTTCTCCCAGGCCGGCATAGTGAGGGCCGTTCGCGACGAAGATCGAACAGTTCATTGCTCTGGCCATGCGGGTGATGGTTTCGACATTGGTCGAGTGGATGGACGCGGTATGACGGAAGCCATGCTCGGACCGGACGGCCAGGTCGATAGCCCTATCGATGTCCGAGACCCGCACAACCGGCAGCACCGGCAGCATCTGCTCTGTCCAGACGAGGCTGTGCTCCACCGGCACTTCGGCCACGGCAAGGCGAACCTCGGAACCTACCTGTATCCCGATTTCCGCAAGGATCTCTCCTGCGTTCTTGCCGATCCATTCCTTGTTGATGACTCCAGGCTTTCGCGCCGGCCCCATCTCGGAGAACACGACCCTTTCGATCCGGCGAAGTTCATGCTCTTTGAGGACGTAAGCGCCGTGGTCCGCCATCTTGCGAACCAGCGAGTCGGCGATGGTGTCGATCGCTATGACGGTCTTCTCGTCGATGCAGACGATGTTGTTGTCGAACGATGCGCCCAGAACGATGTCACGGGCAG
>CAZWHZ010000012.1:0-28265 GCA_964633745.1 uncultured Acidimicrobiia bacterium | reverse complement strand
CGAACGCCTTGCCATCGTGGGGGAGTGACGTGCCCTCGTCATCGACGATCTTCGCCTCGAGCCCTGGCACGAGCATGCCGGCGGTCTCGAGGAAGTCGAGCTGGCGTTGGAAGTCCCAATCCTCCATTCCGGGTTTGAGTTGGGAAACCGAAGCGATCGGGTTCGTCTCGGTCATTCCCCACCCCTGCACGACCGTGATACCGCGGTTGTCGTGGAACCATTCGATCAAGGCCCTCGGTACCGCGGAGCCTCCGATCAGGAAAGCTCTGATTGTCGAGGTGTCGGCGTCTGGATGTTCCATCAGATACTGCTGGATGCCGACCCATACAGTGGGTACGCCTGCCGAGAAGGTCACCTTCTCCCGTTCGAACAGTGTCACGATGCCCTTCGGGGAGAGGTCCGGTCCCGGGTAGGTGATCTTGGCCCCTTTCGTGACTGCCTGGTACGGGTAGCCCCACGCAGCGGCGTGGAACATCGGGACGACGGGCAGGATGTTGTCGCCACCGGACAGTGGGTAGTTGGCCAGGTTCGCGAGCGTATGCATGTAGGTGGAACGCTGTGTGTACGCGACACCTTTGGGATTGCCCGTGGTACCCGACGAGTAGCAGTACATCATCGGCGAGCGCTCATCGAGGATCGGCCACGCTCCCCAAGGCTCTATGTCGGCGATCAGGTCTTCGTAGGCGATCGGGTTGGGGAGCTTGGTCTCACCGACCGTGTCTCCCATGATGATGTAGTGCTCCACCTTGTCGAGGTGTTCGGCAAACCGCTCGACCAGCGGTACCAGGTTCGGGTCGACGAAGATCACTCTGTCCCCGCCGTGGTTGACGATGTAGGCGAGTTGCTCCGGGAACAGTCGGATGTTGAGCGTGTGCGCGACGCGACCGGTGTTTGCGGTTGCCCAGTACAGCTCATGGTGCCTTTGGTTGTTCCACGCGAAGGTGCCGGCGACTTCCCCGACGTCGAGCCCGAGCTTCTCGGCGAGAGCTGTGGCGAGCTTCCTAATCCTCAGGTCCGTGTCGGCGTAGGTGGTTCGGCTTACGGAGAGGTCGGTTTCCACCGAGATGATCTCTTGATCTGGGAAGAGCGCAACAGCCTGTTCGTAGAGGGTCGAGAGCAACAGTGGGAAGTCGTCCATCATGTGCGGCATGCGCGTCCTCCTAGATCGCCGAGGTCCCCGAGCGTAGCGTCGGGCGGAGGGCTGATACCGGCGAGGCGCGGGAAATCTCAGCCCTGGAGTGCGGCGTTTGCGTCGTCGATCGCCGTCTGGATCTGGGTCTTCAGGTCAGTTGGGATGTCAGGGTCGGCCAAGACCTGTTGGAGGAGGGGGAGCGCCTTCTCTGCGTCTTCGAGCCCGTAGAGGTAGTCGATGCCGAGGAACAACGTCGCTTCGAGGTTGGTGGGATCCTTCTCCAGCGACTGGTTCAGGTAATCGACTGCCACTTCGGGCTGTCCGGTCACATAGGAGAGCCAGCCCACTCGTCCGAGAACATGGCTGGCTTCCACGTCGGTCGGGTTGGAGTCGAGTGCCTTCAGGTAGCTATCGAGCGCGCTCGACAAATCGTCGGCAGCGAAGTATTCGTCGGCGAGGGCGATACGCATGCCGACGACATCGGGGTTCGCTTCGACGGCCGCCTCGAGCTGTTGAAGGGTGGCACTGATGTCGTTCGCGGCGGTGGTCTGCGTCGGCGAGGAGTTGTTGGCGCTCGTGAGTACCACAACCAGAATCACCGTGAAGGCAGCGACGAGGATGCCGCCGGCGGTCAGGACGCGTCTTGGTGACCACCCCTGCTGAATCGGTGCTTCGGTGGAGGAGGTCGCATCGACCTTCGTTGCCTCCCCCGTCTCTTTGGGGCGCTGCTCCTTCGGCAACTCGATGAGTCGCGCCTCGACCTCGGCGAGGTCCTGGAGGTAGTGGGCGCGCAGGTCGGCGGCCGTGGACTCGTCGATCTCGCCAGTCTCGACCTGCTCGGCGAGCTCTTGGATGTCTCTCGAGATGATGTCGCGGCGTTCCGTCAGCCGGGCGCGCTCTTCCTGGGTACTCATGGGGAACTCCGTGATCGAACTCGTGATGCAATCATCACCACCCCGACGCCGACGGCCAAGACCGGGAGGAGCCAGACGATCAGTGTCTTCCCACTGAATGGCGGGTCCACCAGGATGGCCGTGTTGTACCGGTTCTCGAAGAACTGGATGATCTGATCGTCGGTCCATCCTTCGGCGACCTTCTCGCGGGTGATGGACATCATCGCCTGGGCGGTTTCCGACGGGGACTCACCGATCGTCACCCCCTGACACACGGGGCACTTGATTCGCTGGCCAAGACTCGCCACACGGTCTTCCGGTGTGGGATCGCCTGCGATCAGTCCGGCGACCACGATCGCGGCCAACGCGAGCGTGATGATTCCGGCGATGAGTTGTTTGGTTCGCTTCGACATCGTGTTCTCGAGACGGGTGACGGCCAGGATACCAGTGGTGATGAGCTTCGATTTCGGTACCCTGGCGGCAGTGAACCCGCTTTCAGTTGTTCTTCTGCTTGCGCTTCCGGCATCGGGGAAGTCAGAGATCCGCCGTTACCTCTCGTTGCTGCCTGCCGACGTGGCTTACGACGACTTCGGGCTGGCACCGACGGTCCAGATAGACGACTACCCGTATGTGCATCTGATGCGTCGGATCTCCGAAGAGGCACGCCGTCTCGACCTGGGAACCATGTTCTTCGAATCCGACGACGCCCCCTTTGGCGACACTCGAGACTGGGGAACGCTCACCGTGCTCCTGGCCGAGGACTTCGGTGCACGCAGCGAACCGCGAGAAGTGCGAGATCCCGCTGCATGGCTGCTCGATCGTTTGGATCGTGCGAGGGCGACCGTTGGGGCGCCGATGCTCTTTGAGGAGCGATCGCCTGGTCTGGAGTCGGCGATCCACAGTGAGGCCGCCGAGTTGGTGGCGACGCTCCCGAGTCGCGTCGAGGGGCCACACACGGTGGTCATCGAGTTTGCACGGGGTGGACCCGAAGGTGCCGAGATGCCACTTCGCCCTCCCGTCGGCTATCGCTACGCGCTGTCGCTGCTGTCCCCGGACATCCTTGCCAGAGCAGCCATCCTGTACGTCTGGGTCACGCCCGAGGAGAGCAGGAGGAAGAACAGGGACAGGGCTCGGCCGGGAGCAGATGGTTCGATCCTGCATCACGGTGTTCCGGAAGTCGTGATGCGGTCCGAGTACGGCGTCGACGACATGGCGTGGCTGCTCGAGACGTCTGATGTCCCCGGAACAGTCAGGATCGACGCCCACGGCTCCACCTACTACCTTCCTTCGGTGCGGTTCGACAACAGGGATGATCGCACCTCGTTCTTGCGTGCGGACCCGGCGGAGTGGTCACAGAGAGATGTGAAACGGCTCCACGCTCAGCTCGTCGACGTGTTCGGTTCGCTTCGCGAGCGGAGGAGTTCGACGACGTGATCAGGCGCCGGCCCATCCCCGACGGGTGTTCCGGCAACTTCCGCGAGGGGAATCACCCCCCTCCACACCGGCCAGTCGCCGCCGGATCCGGGAGGACCTTGTCGGATCTTCACAGACGTCTTGTCGAGTGGAATCGCCGCGACCATCGTCGCCGCGACTTCCTTGTCGGTCATAGGTCGCAGGTGCTCGCGCCGGCCTGGGACGAGATGGTCCACGATCGCGTCGAGAGCGTTCCGTTTCTCCTCGAGGTCGTCGACGATCCGACCGTGACCGAACACCACCAGCGACCGGTAGTTCATCGAGTGATCGAAGGCGGCGGTCGCGAGCACGAGGCCATCGACCAGTGTCACCGAAATCGAGATCGGCGCTCCTGAGCCGGCGATTCGCATCATGCGGCCTCGGGGCGAACCATGGAGATAGAGCCGATCGTCGATGCGTCCGAACGTGGTTGGAATGGCGAACGGTTGGTCATCGTCCACGAACGCGACATGGCAGATGAGCGCCTCATCCAGGATCGCGTCGACATCCTTTCGATCGAACGAAGCGCGTTCGGGGTGGCGTCGAAGACTGGTCCGCTCCATGGCGGCAGCCTACCCGGGCCGGTAGACAAGAGCGGCCAAAGGTCCCACTATGAAAGGGCCATCAGACCCATAGGAGTGGATGATGTCGCCCGTCATCATGGGGGGCGAGCAATTCGGGGAGAGAATGAACAGGCGGGTCGGGTGGATCGTTGGCCTTCTCGTCATCGGGGGCGTAGTGGTCGCGTCCGGTGCTACACCGAGTAGTGCCACTCAGGACGTGCCGTCGGACCTGGCAACCTCGGTACAGGCTGCCGTTTCAACCGGGATTCATCCCAACGTGATCGCCACCGACAACAACACGTGTTTCGCGTGCCACACACGCACGGGGCTCACCTACGAGCTGCCGTCGGGGGAGTCGATACCCGCAACGATCGATGAGGATCGATGGCTCGTATCCGAACATGGCCAGAAGCAGATGGCCTGTGTGCAGTGCCACTCGGGGATCAGTCAGTATCCCCACGAGACGAATATCGCGACCGACCTCCGTTCGTTTGTCGTCGACGAGTCCAAGGTGTGCGTCAGGTGCCACGAGGAGCAGGCGACCATGGTGTCCGACTCGGTGCACGCACAGGCCCGGGCCGGCGGCAACCAGAACGCAGCAACCTGCTCAGACTGTCACGATCCCCACTACGCAGTGAACCCGCCCATCTCGCGGACGGAAGTCCCTGCCACCTGTCGCGAGTGTCACTCCGGCATCTATGACCTGTACGAGCAGAGCGTGCACGGCGAGGCACTCACCACCGGGAACACGGAGGTTCCAACGTGCACCGACTGCCACGGCGTGCATGAGATCCAGGGTCCCGACAACTCACCATTCCGGCTGTTCTCTCCTGAGATCTGCGCGAGCTGCCACGCCGACAAGGATCTGATGGGGAAGTACGGCATCAGTACGAACGTGTTCAACACGTACGTCAGCGACTTCCACGGTACGACTGTTCTGCTATTCGAGAAGTACGCACCGGATCAGCAGACCGACAAGCCAGTGTGTATCGATTGCCATGGGGTGCACGACATCATCCAGCCTGACGACCCTCGAAGCAGCGTCTTCGAAGGAAACCTGCTTGCCACGTGTCAGCGGTGCCATCCGGACGCCGACGCGAACTTTCCGACGGCCTGGCTTGGGCACTACGAGCCTGATCCGCACAAGTGGCCGTTGGTCTACTACGTGACGTTGTTCTACAAGATCTTGATCCCGACGGTCATCGGGGCGATGCTGCTGTTCGTGTTGCTCGACGTGTTCGGCAAGCTTCGGAGGAGGAGGCAGCATGGCTGAGCGCTACTCACGGTTCAACCTCTCCGACCGCTTTGAGCACTGGGTCCAGGTGGTCTCGTTCACGGTGCTCGCCCTCACCGGCCTGGTGCAGAAGTGGCCTGAGCTGGGGTTGACGGATACGATCATCAACTGGCTCGGTGGCATCGAAACCACTCGACTCATCCACCACGTCGCCGCCGCGGTGCTGTTGCTCGCGGTCGTCTACCACGTCGGAACTGCGGGCTACCGCTTGTACGTGTTGCGGCAGGGCAAGCTGATGTACCCGAACATGAAAGATGCCTGGGCAGCGGTGCACGCCGTGGGCTACAACCTCGGCCTGCGACAAGAACCCCCCAAAGAGGGGCACTTCACGTTTGCCGAGAAGGCGGAGTACTGGTCGATCATCTGGGGTACCGGGGTGATGGCCGTCACCGGGTTCATGATGTGGAACCCGATCGCGACCACGGCACTACTCCCGGGTCAGTTCATTCCGGCAGCGAAGGCCGCCCACGGCGGAGAGGCAATCCTGGCGGTGCTCGCAATCGTCATCTGGCACGTGTACCACGTGCACATCAAGTCTTTCAACAGGAGCATGTTCAACGGATCGCTCACTCGGCACGAGATGGCGGAGGAGCACGGCAGGGAGCTGGCTCTGATCGACGCGGGCCAGTCCGAAGTCTCTCGGCCGGCCGTCGGCGCGATCGAGAAGCGGCGGAAGATGTTCATGCCGGTCTACGCGCTCATTGCGATCGTTCTGCTTGGGGGGGTCTATCTGTTCCTCACGTTTGAACAGACGGCGATCGTGACGATCATGCCGCCGGAGCAGGTGCAGATCTACCAGCCGGTCACCACGACGCTTCCCTGAGTCGGGGCCGATGGCCCCGACCGTACCTCGTACGCGACCGCAGTCGTTCTGGACCGTTGGACGACGTATGCGGGTGCCGGGTACGAGGTACGGAACCCGGATGACCGTCCTCACCGGGTTCGGGGATCGCCCACCTCCGGGTCGATGCCAAAGCGGGCGATCGCATCCTTGACGGCTGCCTTGTCCACGACCCCATCCGCCGCCAGCTCCGAAAGGACGGCGACGACCACGTGGCCGGTGTCCGTTTCGAAGAACTCTCGCAGTCCCTGCCGTGTGTCCGACCGCCCAAAACCGTCGGTGCCGAGCGAGACATAGCGTCCGGGCACCCACCTCGAGATCTGGTCCGGCACCGCCTTCATGTAGTCGGTGACGGCTACGTAGGGACCGATCGCCTCGGAGAGGAGGCGGGTGACAAGGGGTGTCTTCTCGGGCTCACCCGGATGGAGCCGGTTCCAGCGCTCAGTCGAAAGCGCCTCCTCGCGCAGGCGCTTGTAGGACGTCGCGCTCCACAATTCCACGCCGACGCCGTAGTGTTCGGCGAGTTCGCCCTGAGCCGAGCGCGCTGCAGAGTGAGCCGTCCCGGAGAACAACACCGTCGCGCGGCGGTCGAAGCCTTCGGGTGCCGGCACCCATTTGTACAGGCCGTCGACGATGCCCGTCCCGACGCCGTCCGGCTTCGGCGGTTGGGGATAGTTCTCGTTGTAGATGGTCAGGTAGTAGTAGACGTCCTCTCCGTCTGTCCCGTACATGCGCTCGATGCCGTGTTCGATGATGGCAGCGAGTTCGTAGGCGAACGCCGGATCGTAGGCCTCGCAGCTCGGGACGGTTGACGCGAGGAGGAGGCTGTGGCCGTCCTGGTGTTGGAGACCTTCGCCGAAAAGTGTGGTTCGACCTGCGGTGGCCCCCATGAGGAATCCTCGTGCTCTCGCGTCTGCCGCTGCCCACAGGAAGTCGCCGACACGTTGGAACCCGAACATCGAGTAGAAGGTGTAGAAAGGCACCATCGGCACGCCCCGGGTGGCGTAGGCGGTGGCCGCCGCCGTCCATGACGCGACCGCTCCGGCCTCGGTGATTCCTTCTTCGAGTATCTGTCCGTCTGTTGCTTCTTCGTAGGAGAGCATCAGACCGGCGTCGACGGGAACGTAGCGCTGGCCGAACGGGGCGTAGATCCGCAGCTCCTTGAAGAGCCCGTCCATGCCGAACGTCCGCCCTTCGTCGGGGATGATCGGAACGACGCGGCTGCCGAATGTCTCATGGCGTGCAAGATTGCGAAGCAGACGGGTGAACGCCATCGTCGTTGAGAAGGACTGCGTTCCAGACCCTTCGTCGAACTCGGCGAACGGCTCGGCTCCCGGCAGCTCGATCCCTCTGTGGATCGTCTTGCTGCGAACCGGCACAGACCCTCCCAGCGACCGGCGCCGCTCCATGAGGTACTGGAATTCCGGGGAGTCGATGGCGGGTCGGAAGTAGGGCGGCTCCTGATCCTCGGTAAGGACTTCGTCGGGAATCTCGCTCTCGAGATGCAATCGGTCTCGCAGCCCGATGAGTTGCCGGCCGGTCAGTTTCTTGATCTGATGGGTCGCGTTTCTCGCTTCGACGTCCGGGCCGAGCGTCCAACCTTTCACGGTCTTTGCGAGGATCACCGTCGGGTACCCCTCATGATCGACGGCGGCCCGGTAGGCGGCGTAGATCTTGTGGTAGTCGTGGCCACCTCGTGGAAGCTTGCGGAGCTGGTCGTCGGTCAGATGTTCGACCATCTTTCTGAGCCGGAGGTCAGGGCCGAAGAAGTGTTCTCTGATGTAGGCGCCGTCCTCGACGGCGAATTTCTGGTACTCGCCGTCGAGTGTCGTGTTCATCTGGTTGACGAGCACGCCATCGAGATCACGCGCGAGGAGTTCATCCCACGCAGATCCCCAGATCACCTTGATGACATTCCAACCTGCGCCACGGAACATCGCTTCGAGTTCCTGAATGATCTTGCCGTTGCCGCGAACGGGGCCGTCGAGCCGCTGGAGGTTCGTGTTGATGACCCATGTCAGGTTGTCCAGTCCCTCACGTGCGGCGAGGCCGATGCCGGCAAGCGCCTCCGGTTCGTCCATCTCACCGTCGCCGAGGAATGCCCAGATGCGGGATCCTGTGGTGTCGTCGATGTGGCGGTTCTGGAGGTAGCGGTTGAACCGCGCGAGGTGGACCGAGTTGAGGGGACCTAGTCCCATCGACACCGTAGGAAACTCCCAGAACTCCGGCATGAGCCTCGGGTGCGGGTAGGAGGAGAGACCCCCGCCTGCGGCTTCGAGACGGAAGTGGTCGAGTTGGCTCTCGCTGAGGCGGCGTTCGATGAACGCTCTCGCGTAGATGCCAGGTGCCGCATGGCCCTGGAAGAAGATGTGGTCGCCGGGGGTCCCGTCGTCCTTGCCCCTGAAGAAGTGGTTGAACCCGACCTCGTAGAGGGCTGCCGACGATGCAAAGGTCGACAGGTGACCACCGATGCCCTCTGCTGCATGATTCGCGCGAACCACCATGACGGCGGCGTTCCAGCGGATGAAGCGCCTGATGCGCTTCTCGAGAACGTCGTCACCAGGGAACCACGCCTGTTCCTCGGTGGGGATCGTGTTGACGTAGGGCGTATTGATCGTTGCCGGGATACCGACCTGCTGTTCACGGGCTCGCATGAGCATGCGGGAAAGGAGGTATCGAGCCCTTGTCTTACCCTCGACCTCGATGAGTTGGTCGAGGGAGTCGAGCCACTCTTGGGTCTCCGTCGGGTCGGTGTCCGGAAGCTGCTGCACGAAGCGATCGATGTTCATTGCCCAAAAGGGTATCGCCACCTGGCTGTCTATGTGACCCGCAATGGTCCAACAAGGCGATTTCAGCAATCGGGGAGGCCGGTACACTCGCCGGTGTGGTGACCTTCGACGACATCGAGGCGGCTGCGACGCGGATCGCTCCGTACGTCCACCGCACTCCCGTGATGACCTCCGCGACGCTGGACGGCGAGCTCGGAGCGTCGATTCTGTTCAAGTGCGAGAATCTCCAGAAGGTCGGCGCGTTCAAGGCGCGGGGCGCGGTGAACGCCGTGCTCTCGTTGGACGCGGCGACAGCCTCGCGGGGTGTGGTGACTCACTCATCGGGCAATCATGGCCAGGCGCTCGCATACGCCGCATCGATCAGGGACATTCTTTGCACCGTTGTGATGCCCGACACGGCGCCTCAGGTCAAGGTCGACGCCGTGAGGGGGTACGGAGCAGACGTCGTCTTTTGCTCGCAATCCGAGAGGGAAGCAACCACCGAGCGTGTCAGGGCGGAGCTCGGAGCGACGATCGTCCACCCGTTCGAAGACCCTGCCGTGATCGCCGGCCAAGGCACGGCGATGCTCGAGCTGATCGATGAGATGGGCGATCTCGATCTCGTCGTTGCGCCAATCGGCGGGGGAGGGTTGCTGTCCGGGACGGCGATCGCCGCTGCCACGTTGCTGCCTGACGCGCGGGTAGTGGGGGCGGAGCCCGAGCTGGTCGACGATGCGTACCGCTCGCTCGTGAGTGGTTTTCGTCAGCCTCGCGTCCCTCGGCCCGGGACGCTCGCCGACGGCCTCCTCACCGGCATCGGAGAACGACCATTCCGAATCTTGTCCAAGCTCCAGGTTCAGATCGTGAGGGTGACCGAGGAGCAGATCGTCGCTGCGGCGAGGTTCTTCATGGAGCGGATGAAGCTCGTCGTGGAGCCGTCCGGTGCGACGAGTCTCGCCGCCGTGCGGGCCATCGGAGTGCATGGCCTGCGCGTCGGCGTCATCGTTTCGGGCGGCAACACCGACTTCTCCTGGCTGTAGATCAAGCACTTCTTGCCGAGCGGTCCCCGAGGTTCACACGTGGCCGAGGATCATGCCGACTACCAGGATTGCGAGCACGGCAGTGGCGGTGGCCACCGCCCTCCAATCCCGCTGTGGGGCCAATGATCCGATGAGAGCGAGCACGGCCACACCGGGTGTGGCGCCGCATACCAGGATCCCGGCGAGCTCGAAACGTGCGTGGAGAGGCCCGGGGGCAAAGAGGTCGACGAGCCGAAGGGTTGGGGCCGAGGTGTCCCCGGCAGCGATCCCGATCACCAGCCCGACCGCGAGTAGCACCCCACCCACCCCTACGCCACCCCTCAGGATCGACGCGACGAGTGCATGGTTCGTATCCCGTCTCATCCGACACCTCGAACGATCATGACGATCGCGACGGCCACCAGAACGACACCGAGGATGCTTCGAAGGGCGCGCGGCGACGCCGAAGAGGCGAATCGAGCGCCGACAAGTGCGCCGGCGAGTACACCGAGAGAGAGAGGGGCTGCGACAGCGGGGTGGAGAAATCCGCGACCGAGGTAGACCGAAAGCCCTGCTGTGGCGGTGACACCGATCATGAAGCTCGACGTTGCTGCCGCGACCTTCACGGGGACATCCATGCCGAGATTCATCGCCGGGACCTTGAGCACCCCTCCGCCGATGCCGAGCAGACCCGAGGCGAGTCCCGCGACAAACGAGGCACCTTCGCCGAGCGGAAGTCGCCGCGCCGTGTACGAGACCATTGCACCCGTCCGCTCGTCCCAGAATGCGCCGCCGAGTGGACTGCTCGTCTCCCATCCGGCTTGTGCCACTCCGGCTGTGTGCACGTATTCGCCGTGCTCGCCTCGACCTCGTAGCGAGAGAATGCCGGTGACGACGAGTAGGGCGCCGAACACCACCGACAGGGCGCTCGAGGGCACCAGAGTTCCCGTGAACCCGCCGGCGAGGCCGCCAAGGGCAGTGGCAAGCTCGAGGGTGAGCGCAAGCCTCGTGTTCACCAGCCCGAGGCGCACGTACCGGCCGCTCGCGGTGATCGACGTCACCACGACTGCAACGAGCGACGCTGCGATAGCGGTCTTGATGTCGAAACCGAAGATGATGGTGAGCGCCGGAACGATCACCACCCCTCCGCCGATGCCGACCAGCGCGCCAAGTGATCCGGACAACAGCCCGAGAAGGATGAGGCCAGCGAGGGCCAGCAGTCCGACGGTCACGAAACCCTCGCAGAGGCGCCCACCGGTCTCGCTGAAACGCCTGCCACAACCATCGCGGCATTGTATGCAGCGTGTCGCGTATCGTCCTGCAGCAGGTAGCGTGAACGACGAGAGGAGACCGTATGAGTTTCACACTGAACGACGAAGAGCTGCGCAGCCGGCTGACCCCCCAGCAGTACACCATTACTCAGCGGGCAGAGACCGAGCCGCCATTCACCGGCGAGTACTGGAACGTCAAGTCCGATGGAACGTACTCGTGCATCGTGTGCGGGACAGACCTGTTCCGATCGGAAGCCAAGTACGACTCCGGGTCGGGATGGCCCAGCTTCTACGAGGCGATGGAGGACGGTCTGATCGAGACGCGCGAAGACCGCAGCCACGGGATGGTTCGGACCGAGATCGTCTGTGCCCGCTGTGGAGCGCATCTTGGGCATGTGTTCACGGACGGTCCTCAGCCGACCGGGCTTCGGTACTGCGTCAACTCGGCATCGCTGGGACTGAACGAGGACTGACGGGCAGCTCTCGTGGATGTCGCTGCGTTGCGCGCCGACACTCCCGGATGCGCGAACGTCGTTCACCTCAACAACGCAGGCAGTTCACTGCCACCGCGACCTGTCATCGAGGTCCAGCGGGCGTGGATCATGGAAGAAGCCGGCGTCGGCGGCTACGAAATGGCCGAGACGCACGCCTCGAAGATCGAAGATGTCTACCGGTCCATTGCCAGACTGATCGGCTCCACTCCGGAAGAGATCGCACTCGTCGAGAACGCAACACTCGGCTGGTGGCAGGCGTTGCACAGCCTCAACCTCGAAGGCAGAACGATCCTGACGTCCGAAGTCGACTACGGCTCCAACTTCGTCGCGTATCTACAGATCGCCCGCAGGGTGGGTGCGAGGATCGAGGTCGTGCCTTCCGGCGAGACCGGTGAGCTCTCCCTGGGGGAACTCGAACGGCGAATCGACGAGTCGGTTGGTTTGATCGCCATCTCGCACATGCCGACGAACGGTGGTGTCATCAACCCAGCCGAAGAAGTGGGTGGGATCGCCAACAGGGAGGGGATTCCGTATCTCCTCGACGCATGTCAGACCGTCGGACAGATCCCGGTCGATGTCGAAGCGATCGGATGTGACTTCTTGTCTGCGACCGGACGCAAGTATCTGCGGGGTCCGCGGGGAACCGGGTTCCTGTACGTGCGTTCGGGGTGGACCGCGGAGCCGATGCTCCTGGACATGAGGGGAGCGACGCTGGACGGGCCCTATGGCTACCGTGTTCGACCCGACGCTCGTCGATTCGAGCTGTGGGAGGGGAACCAGGCGGCGAGAATCGGCCTCGGAGCAGCAGTCGACTACGCCACACGGGTCGGGTTGAACGAGATCGCCACGCGGGTTGCTGATCTCGCCGATCACCTTCGTACCAGATTGACGGCGGCCGGCCTGCCGGTTCACGATCTCGGGCGCCGTCGAGGAGGCATCGTCACCTTCACCGTTCCAGGTGTAGACGCCGGTATCGTGAAGATGCAGCTTCGCGAGCGACACATCAATGTGTCCACCTCAGACCCAGGATCCACCCCGGTGGACAGCAGCCGGCGTCACCTTCCCGAGATCGTGCGTGCGTCGGTCCACTACTTCAACACCCATGACGAACTGGAGCTGCTGGTGGCGGCCGTCGCCGAGATCGTCTCGTAGACACGATCACGAGGGCAATCCGTCGGGGCGTGTCAGCGAGATCCGACCACTAGGCTGACCGACGAAGGAGGTGTGCATGCGTGGAAATCGGCTCACCCATCCTCTCGTACGCGAGGGCGGGGTCCTTCGAGAAGCGTCTTGGGACGAGGCGCTCGAGAGGGCCGCAGGTGGCATCAAATCGGTCACTGAAACGTATGGGGCGCGCTCGTTCGGAGTGATGAGCTGCTCCAAGGGCACGAACGAGATGAACTACCTCGCTCAGAAGTTCGCCCGCGTCGTCGTCGGTACCAACACGATCGACTCCTGCAACCGCACCTGACACGCCCCAAGTGTCGTCGGTCTGGCGACAGTGTTCGGTGCAGGCGGAGGAACGAGCTCCTACAAGGAGGCCGAGGAGACCGACCTCATCATCTTGTGGGGTTCGAACGCCCGCGATGCCCACCCGATCTTCTTCCACCACATTCTGAAGGGCGTTCGCAACGGTGCGAAGCTGATCGTCGTCGACCCCAGACGCAGCTCATCGGCGGAGTTCGCCGATCTCTGGCTGGGCATCGATGTCGGGTCGGACATCGCACTCGCCAACGCAGTGGGACGGGAGATCATCGCCGCCGGTCTCGTCAACTCGGAGTTCGTCGAGCGGGCAACGGTCGGGTTCGACGCCTATCGAGAGGCAGTCGAGGAGTGGACGCTCGAGCGAGCTGAGGACGTGACAGGAGTCCCGGCCGCAGCGATCGGAGAACTCGCCCACGCCTACGCGCAGGCCCCAACGGCGCAACTCTGCTGGACGCTCGGGATCACCGAACACCACAACGGCACCGACAATGTGTTTTCGCTCATCAACCTGGCCTTGCTCACCGGCCACATCGGACGGTGGGGCTCCGGACTCGTTCCCGTTCGGGGTCAGAACAACGTGCAGGGTGGCGGCGACATGGGTGCCCTCCCGAACAAGCTGCCGGGCTTCAAGAACGTGACCGACGATGTTGAGCGTGCCCGCTTCGAAGCCGTGTACGGCACACCCTTGCCCGCCGAGAACGGATGGCACATCTCACAGATGTTCGATGCCATGGAGCGAGGGGAGCTTCGCTCTGTGTATGTGATCGGAGAGAACCCTGCCCAGTCGGAAGCCGATGCAACCAGAACACGCACGCTGCTCGCGGGTCTCGATCACCTCGTCGTCCAGGACATGTTCCTCACAAAGACCGCCGAATTCGCCGACGTGGTGCTTCCCGCCGCAGCCGGATGGGCGGAAACCGACGGGACGTTCACATCGTCGGAACGGCGGATCCAACTCGTCCGCAAGGCGGTCGATCCTCCCGGGGAGGCTCACGACGACCTCGCGATCATTGCCGACCTGGCCGCACGACTGGGGCACGACTGGGGTCACCCGACCGCCGAGGAACTCTGGGATGAACTCCGAGGCCTGTCGGCAATCCATGCCGGAATGAGCTACGAGCGACTCGATGAACACGGAGGGCTGCAGTGGCCATGCTTCGACGAGGACGATCTTGGGGCGCCGTTTCTCCACGGACGGCTCTGGGACGATCCCGTCACCGGCCCACCTGCTCCGTTCACGCCTGTCGAATGGGTGCCGCCGATCGATGAACTCGACGACGAGTACCCGATCCGTCTCACCACGGGTCGCCGTCTGGACTCCTTCAACACGGGTGTCCAGTCGGGGAGGTTCTCGTCTCCGAAACGTTGGGGTGAGAGCATCGATGTGTCTCCAGAGGACGCTGCTGCGCTCGATCTCGCGGACGGCGACATGGCGAGGGTCACTTCGAGACGAGGGAGTGTCGAGGCGCCTGTCCGTACCGATCGCAACCTGCGTCCGGGGCTGGCGTTCATGACGTTCCACTTCCCAAATCAGGTCGACACCAACCTCTTGACGAAGGACGCCTGGGATCCGAAGTCGGGGACATCCGAATACAAGGCGACAGCGATCAGGATCGAACGAGTGGAGGAGCCCCGATGATCAGCGAAGCGGAGCGAGTCGCGATCGATCGTGTTCTTGGATCCGAGCCGATCGGATGGGGTGAAGGCACTCGCGCGGCGACCGGAGGCAGGGTCGCGCACGGAGGCACCGCACTTCGAGCCAGACGAAATCTGCTGCTGCCGGCGCTTCACGCGGCACAGGGGGCGGCAGGCTGGGTGACCCCGGAAGCACTGGACTACCTTGCTGACCGGCTCGGGGTCGCACCCGCAGACTCGTTCGGTGTGGCGACGTTCTACGACCTTCTTCGAACGTCTCCAGGACCGGGTGCGACCGTGCGAGTCTGCGACGATATCGCCTGCTCCGGTTCGGCGATTGGAGATCTCGGTGGTGACGTCGCCGTCGAGGGAGTCTCGTGCTTGGGGCACTGTGCGCATGGATCGGCGGCATTGGTCGACGTGCAAGGCCTCGAGATCATCGTCGCGCCGGCTACACCCGACAGGGTCCGTCGGGCGGTCCAAGGGGAGTCGGTGCCAACCGAACCGGACACCATCGGCGGTGCAATCGGCCTGCTCTCGAGGGTGGGCGTGGTCGATCCAACGAGCCTCCCCGACTACCGGAGCCACGGGGGCTACTCGGCGCTCCGGAGAGCGTTTGCAATGGGACAAGAGGCCGTCATTCGGGAAGTGGAGACGTCAGGTTTGCGTGGACGAGGTGGTGCGTCGTTCCCGACGGGTCGCAAGTGGGCGGCCGTCGCTCAGATCGAAGCCGCTGCGAAGTACGTCGTCTGCAACGCGGACGAGTCGGAGCCGGGCTCCTTCAAGGACCGGATTGTTCTCGAGGGTGACCCGTTCGCGATCATCGAGGCACTCACGATCGCCGCGTTCGCGGTAAGCGCAGAGAAGGGGTTCATCTACGTTCGGGGTGAGTACCCGCTCGCACGAAGCCGGGTCGAGGGAGCGGTCCTCGCCGCGAGAGATGCCGGCCTGCTCGGGCAATCGGTCATGGATACCGACTTCTCGTTCGATATCGAGGTACGCAAGGGTGGCGGCGCTTACATCTGTGGCGAGGAAACCGCGCTGTTCAACTCGATCGAGGGGTTCAGGGGTGAACCCCGGTCGAAGCCTCCGTTCCCGACCGACGTCGGGTTGTTTGGTGCCCCAACGGTGATCAACAACGTGGAGACACTTGCCAACATCCCGCCGATCGTGATCGGTGGGGGGGAGGCGTACTCGGTATCCGGCAAGGCCGGCTCGGTGGGCTCGAAGCTGTTTTCGGTCTCGGGTCGGGTAGCCAAACCCGGCCTCTATGAGGTCTCCTGTTGTGCGACGCTCGGAGAGATCATCGATCTCGCAGGGGGGCCGACCGGCACGTTTCGGGCAGCCTTGCTGGGAGGAGCGGCGGGCACATTCATGGGACCAGATCGGCTCGATGACGAGATGTCCTTCGAGCATCTGGCTTCGCTCGGCGAGTCGTTCGGATCAGGAGCGATCGTGGTGTTCGACGAGACCTCCGACATGGAGACGGTGGTTCGTCGTATTGCCGACTTCTTCCGGCACGAATCGTGCGGCCAGTGCGTGCCGTGCCGCGTCGGAACGGTCGTACAGGCGCAGGCACTCGGGAGGTACCTCGACGGTGACCTGGCGCAACGCCAGATTCTCGACGACGTCGATCGGGTGATGACCGATGCGTCGATCTGTGGTCTGGGAAGGACGGCCGCTTCGGCGGTTCGCTCGGCGCTACGACTCGGGCTGATCGGGGGTGCATCGTGAACCTCACAATCGACGAGCGCACTGTCGACGTTGCCGAAGGGACAACGATCCTGGAAGCCTGCCGAACGGAGGGGATCGAGATCCCCACGCTGTGCTTTCTCGAAACGCTGGAGCCGGCGAACGCGTGCAGGCTGTGTGTCGTGGAGGTCGAAGGGTCCGGAGCGCTCGTCCCATCATGTTCTCGCCAGGTCTCCGAGGGGATGGTCGTCCGGACCGATTCGGAGCGCGTTCGACACAGCCGGCGGATGATCATCGAGTTTCTCGCTGCCACGACGGACATCTCGATGCTCGATGTGGAGGGGTACGGAGCGGATCCAGACCGGCTTCCCGTCGAGCGACAAACGGTAGGAGCAGTCCTCGACAACGACCTCTACGTGCGGGATCTCGACAGGTGTGTCCTCTGCTATCGGTGCGTGGATGTCTGTGGGGAACAGGCCCAGAACACGTTCGCGATCTCTGTCGTAGGGAGGGGATCGGGCGCGGCAATCGCTACCGAGTTCGACGTCGCCTTGCCCGACTCGGCATGTGTGTTCTGCGGCAACTGCGTTGCGGTCTGCCCGACGGGTGCGTTGATTCCGCTCACTGAATTCCGAATGCGCGCCGACGGCACCTGGGACGAAGGGCGGCAGCACGTGACGAGAACCGTGTGCGCCTTCTGCGGCGTCGGATGCAATCTCGATCTGCACGTCCAGGATGGCGCGATCGTGAAGGTGATGTCCCCTCTGGATCACGACATCACCAGTGGGAACCTGTGTATCAAGGGAAGGTTCGGGTTCCAGCACGTGGAGACATAGGGCGAGCCGTATCCCACCGAACGCGTTGCTTCAAGATCACGATACGAGGTACAAGGTACGAGGTACGGAGAGCAGGCGAACCTGGTTCATCCACCGCGCGTGTCCACTAGCCTGCACCTCGTGAGATCGACCGAACGAGACGTCGTCCGGTTCGAAGGCAGCACGCCCTCCGTGGTGCGGGACAGGGTCGTGGTCGAAGAGCCACTCGAGCTGCGCATCGGTGATACGCCGATCGCGGTTGTGATGCGCACGCCAGGAGACGACATCGATCTCGCACTGGGGTTTTCGCTGTCCGAAGGGATTCTGATCGATCCCGGCGAGCTCGAAGCCGTTGTGGAGGTGGGGGAGAACCGACTCCGGATCGACACAACCCAGCGCGTCGACGTCGAACGGTTCCGCCGCAACCTGTACACGTCATCGTCGTGTGGAGTGTGCGGCAAGGGCTCGATCGATGCGGTCCGGATCACCGTACCCAGCTTCTCGGATCGGCCCGTGATCGAGCGTTCTGTGCTCGTGGAGCTGCCTCGGCGAATGCGGGCCAGGCAGGCGACCTTCATGAAGACGGGAGGGCTGCACGCCGCTGCACTGTTCACAATGGACGGTGGATTCCGGGCGGCCAGAGAAGACATCGGTCGCCACAACGCCGTTGACAAGGTGATTGGAGCTGCGGCCAGAGATGCGTGGCCGTTGACATCGCTGGTGCTGATGGTGTCGGGCAGGATCTCGTTCGAGGTCGTCCAGAAGGCAGCCATGGCGGGTATCCCGTGCGTCGCAGGGGTGTCGGCGGCGTCATCTCTCGCAATCGAACTCGGATCCGAGGTGGGGATGACCATCGTCGGGTTCCTCAGGGACCAGACATTCAACCTCTACGCCGGGAGGGTCGGATGAAAGGAGCGTCAAGATGGCCATCTCGGTCTTGTTCTTCGACGTAGGGGGCGTACTGCTCTCCAACGGATGGGATCGTGTCTCCCGACGTCATTGCATCGAGACGTTCGGACTCGATTGGGAGGAGTTCCAGGATCGTCACGAGTTCGTGTCCGAATCGTTCGAGACGGGCGCCATGACGTTGGACGACTACCTGGATCGAACCGTGTTCTATCGGGCCCGAAGCTTCTCGCGCCAGGCGTTCATGGACGGCATGTACAGCGAGTCGCAACCGATTCCCGGCACGCTCGAATTCGTGTCGGCTCTCAAAGGCAGATACCTGCTCTCGACGCTCAACAACGAATCCAGAGAACTGAACGAGTTCCGCATTGGCCGGTTCGGTCTGCGGGAGATCTTCGATCTGTTCGTGACGTCGGCGTACGTAGGAGTCAAGAAACCCCACCGTGAGATCTTCCAGCTCGCCTTGGACATCACCCACAGAACGCCCGACGAGGCCGTGTTTGTCGACGACCGACCGTTGAACCTGGACGGGGCCAAGGAGCTCGGCATTCACACCATCGAGTTCGAAGACGTCGGGCGGCTCGCGTCGGCACTGGCAGTCCTCGGCGTCGAGTAGGGCCGGCACGCCGCGGGCACGTGCCGGCCGCGATCCCGTCTATGACAACTCTGCTCTGATCGGGGCCACCAGATCCACGTAGTCGGCCGTCGACATCTTGATCGTCTCCTCGTGGTTGCCCGCGTTGAACACCATGTCGAGAGATGTGAACGCGGTGTCGAGGTAGACGGGCATGTCGTACAGGGTGCCGAACGGTGGTTCCGCCCCGCGCTCACAGTCGGGGCAAAGCGGGGAGAACTCGGCTTCGGCGGCCAGACGCACGTCGGACCCCACGGCAGCTGATGCCTTGGAAACGTCGACGTGGCGGTTGGCGGAAACGACGGCCATCACCGGCGAAACACCGGCCATGAGGATGACCGCCTTGGCGAACGCATCCCCGGGGATGTGCTCGACAGATGCGATCTCCTGAGCTGTGTAGGCGGGACGATGACGCACCACTTCGAATGCGACGCCTTTGTCTTCGAGAAATGATCGAACTCGCGCGGCGACCTTCGTCATGGACATCACCTCCTTCCATCCCCGTCATATCGCGTCTGCCTGGTCGGTGCCTAGAGGCAGAGGTCCCGAAATTGCCTTGACGGCTCCTCGGGTGCGGCGATAGGGTGTCGCTACGTCACCTTTGGAGGTGCCATGCGGATGCGAATTCCTGGAACAGGATCTACAAGTTCGTCGCGTCCGCGGCCGTTCGTTCTCTGACACCACTGTCCTTCCGAGCCGCCGGACGTTTTCCGGAAGGCGAAGGAAGTACCAGTGAACGACATCTACAAGCGAGGGGCGTGTGTTGCGTCCGGCCGACACGAGCTGTTCTTTTCAGAGGAACCAGCCGATCTCGCCGTCGCGCAGTCGCTGTGTGCCCGGTGTTCCGTCCGGATTCTCTGCCTTCAGGCTGCCCTCGAAGAAGGGGTCGAGTGGGGCGTTTGGGGCGGAGTGATCTTCTGGGAAGGCCAGCCGTACTACCGGCGTCGTGGTCGTGGCCGGCCCCGGCGTGAAGAGCGGGATCTGCCGTTGGAGGCGGACGTCCGTGAGCTGTGGGCACTCGTCCAGTGACGATCAGGGAGCGTACATTCTCCTGATCGCCGTTGGGTTCGTGGGGTGGCGGAGCTTGGCGAGTGCCCTCGACTCGATCTGACGGATCCGTTCTCTTGTCAGATCGAAGAGACGACCTACCTCATCGAGAGTTCGTGGAACCCCATCATCGAGGCCGTAGCGCATCGCGAGCACGGTTCGTTCACGGTCGTCGAGCTTGCTCATCACCTCGACGAGGTCCCGCTTGCTCATTTCGAGAGCGACCAGGTCGAACGGTTCGGGAGCATCGGCGTCCTCGATGAAGTCGCCGAGCGTCGCCTCTTCGTCCCCGACCGGCTCGAAGATCGACACCGGCTCGGGAGCCACTCTCATCGCCTCGATGACCTTGTGGACTTCGAGACCTGCATGATCGGCGATCTCATCGGCAGTAGGAACCTGTCCGGATCGCTTCCGCAGGTGGTTCTCTGCCTGTCGAACCTGCGAGATGGTGTCCATCATGTGCACAGGCACACGGATCGTGCGGCCCTTGTCCGCGATCGCCCGCGTGATCGACTGCCTGATCCACCAGGTTGCATAGGTGGAGAACTTGAACCCCTTTCGATACTCGAACTTCTCGATCGCCTTGATCAGGCCCAGGTTGCCTTCCTGAATCAGGTCGAGGAGACCGAGACCGGAGTTCGAGTAACGCTTGGCGATCGACACGACCAGTCTGAGGTTCGCGCTGATGAACTCCTGGCGAGCCTCTTCGCCCTGTCGTACGAATCGCTCGGCCTTGATGCGATCGTCGACCTCGTCCGCATCCAGCGCTTCGCGCGCCTTCTTCCCGAGTTCGATTGCCTTGGCGAGCTGCACCTCTTCTTGCGCGGTCAGGAGTGGGTAGGCACCTATCTCGTCGAGATAGCGGCGCAGGGTTCCACCATCGCTCTCACGGTACGCCGACCGCATCGTCACTCACACCCCTCCCTTGGTGTCCGGCATGTTAGTAAGAGATTCTTGCGAGTGGTGATACGTCTGACTTCGGGTGGGCGCTGACGGGTTCGAACCGCCGACCCCCTCGGTGTAAGCGAGGTGCTCTGCCAGACTGAGCTAAGCGCCCTTGGGCAGACGGAGGTTAGTGGACGCCGGGCGCGAGGTAGAAGGCGGCGTGTACCATCTGGTCCGCGATGAACGAGTTCATGAGCCTCGCCGACCTACTGGACCTCCAGCACGTCGACTCTGAGATCGACCGATTGCTCGAATCGAGATCGTCACTGCCAGAGCTCGAGCAGTACCGAAGAGCCCATGTGCGGTCAGAGTCAGTTCGCCTAGAGCTCACCGACAAGCAACGCGTATTGCGCGAAGTCGCCCTCGCATTCGACCGATCGAATGGAGAGCTCGAGATCGCAGAGACGAAGGTGGTGCAACAGGAGCGGCGCCTCTATGCCGGTGGGATGAGTGCCAAAGAGACGGAGAACCTCCGCCTCGACGTTGAGAGCCTACGCCGGAGGGTCAAGGAGACAGAGGACGAGGTTCTCGAGTTCCTTCAGCAGCGCGAATCCCTGGAGAACGAGATTGCCGCCGTGGAAGGTCGCTTGGCGGAGGTCGAAGTCGAGGAGCGCCGGCTCAACGAGGTGATCAGGGAAGCGTGGCGGGGAATCGACGCCGAGTTGGCGCGGCGAGAAGAACGCAAGGCTGCCGCCGTCTCACTCATCCAGCCGGACCTCCTGGAGCTATATGAGGAGCTGAGGGAGCGCAAGGACGGAGTAGCCGTCGGCCGGCTCGACGAAACGGGGATGTGCGGAGGATGTCATCTGAAGCTTTCCGCTGCGGAGCGCAGGCAAGCGCTCGAGGAAGATCCTCCGCGCTGCATCCGTTGCCGCAGGATCCTCGTTCCTTAGGTCTGTCTTCTCAGTTGCAGGACGGCCGCCGCCACCAGTAACACCGCGAATGATCGTCGCAGTACCGGCGCCGACAGAGAGAACGCCAAATGCGCGCCGACGAGCACGCCGAGGATGCCTGCACCACCAAGCAGGAGTCCCAACCCCCGATCAACCCGTCCGGCCCTCAGGTGCACAAGTGCGGCAGTGACCTGGGTCGGAACGATTGCGACGAGTGACGTGCCCTGGGCGAGGTGCTGCCCGAATCCAAGAAGGAGCGACAGCCCAGGCACGTACACGAGGCCCCCGCCGAGACCCAACATCGACATGAGTGTGCCGGTTGCCACGCCGGTCAGCACCACTGCGACCGCCAGCTCGAAGTTGAGTTCCGTGGGGTGGGTGTCGATCACGGTGCCGAATGTGAGCTTGACTGCCGCTCCGATGGCCACGAGGGCGAAGAGCACCTTGAGCGACCGTGAGGAAACGCGGCCCATCGACGTAGCGCCTATCAGGGCCCCTGCGATCGCCCCCGCAGCGAGAAGGAGTCCGACAGGAACGTCGGCGGCGCCTCCCCCAATGAATCTGATAGCGCCAACTGTCGATGTCATCACCACGGCAAACGCGGAGGTGGCATGGGCGCGGTGCTGTTCCATGTGCAGAAGGATCACCATGCCGGGGACGAACACCAACCCGCCTCCGATCCCGAACAAACCCGAAGCGATTCCTCCGACGACTCCGATGAGCGTGGCCGCGAGGGGGCGAGGCATCGGTCGAGTGTACGCTACGCCGATGCTTCGTACCCTCGCAGCCTCCCTTGTTCTTCTGGTCGTCGTCCTTCTCGCCGGGTGTCAACCGAGCGCCCAGCCGACTTCGACCACGCAAGCGTCCTCTGGGGGAGCCGCGTCGCCGGCATCCGCTCTCCGCACCCTGCTGACATCGGTACAGAATGGGGACGCTGAGAGTGCCTCGACGGTGACCATCGACGGTCAGGTGGCGCTCCTCATCGCACTCGACGGAGCGACCGCCTCCGAGGCGCGCCGTCTCATCGAAGAAGGGGTTCCCGAGCAGTCCCGCTCGCTCTTCTGGACTTCGTTCAGGGACACATATGTCAGCAACTTCGACGAGGATGTGTCCGAAATGCTGGTCGCGGAGGCTGACAGAGTCACGGTCGATCTGGTGCCCTTCGCCCTCGTGGACGTGGCGCTTCGCAAGACCAGCGGTCAGGCTCGGTGGATCACGCGCACGGATGAGAACGGTCGGTGGCGTGTTGACCTGTTCGCGACCTTTGCATCGACGTTCGCGCAGCCACTCCGACTCTGGCTCGTCACCCTTCCCGACGATGCCGACAGCGCCGTCGTTCGGCATGCCATCGCCGCCCAGCGGCCGAGCTTGCTCGCAGCACTCCAGCAAGAACCGTTGGGTCCGATCACGCCTGGCGTCGCAGACCAGATCAGGGGGTTGCTGACCGACGTCGGGGCTACCGGTTGAGCGCTACGACAAGAACTCGGTGATCCTGTCCTGGGCAGCTTCCATGATCTGAGCGTTAAGGGAGCCGAGAGCTCGGGCAATCGCCAGCTCCTCTCCCACGACCGGCATCGTCGGATCTTCCGGACTCCGGCGTGCCTTTCCGTAGGACTCGAATCGATCGCCTTGGAGGTCGAGACGCGCGTGAACAGTCGTCTCTTGATCGTCCTCTTCGATGTGAAGGCTCACTTGCACGGTTCGCCGCATGGGAAGACCTCCACGCGAAGCATCACGGTACAGTGCGCTACCGGGTAGGGGGCGTAAGACCCTACGCCTGGGGCCGACTGGACGTTTGGAGCACCGGAAGCACGTCGCGACCAAGCATGCGAATGAGAGCGGGCTGGTCATTTGACATGACTTGCACGCTGACAACGTCTGCTGCAAGCTCGGTGATGAGTGGCAGGTACGCGCTGATGATGTCCTCGGTGTTCGACGCGATCGTATAGCTCGCGAGCACCTCGCTCCGGTCGAGGTCGTCCGCTCGGGCCCGGAGAATTTCCGGGTCGGTGGCTTCGAGACGGCCCGGAGCTCGCAGTCCACGCCAAGGGGCGAGAGCGCGCCACGCCTCCTCCTCGTCTGCAGCGAAGATCACCCACCGAGTGGCGACAACGGTTGGTGCAGGTAGTCCCAACTGTGCAGCGGCCTCACGGGCGGGGGCGAGCACTCGATCGATAGTGGTGGCCGGGTCCTTGACGGAGGTGATGAGACCTTGCGCACGCCGGGCAGCAAGCCTCGCCGACTTGGGTCCGCCTGCTGCGAGCCAGATGGGAACGTCCCCGAAGGGGGGGCTGTAGAGCTTGGCGGTGCTGGTGGTGTAGTACTCGCCGTCGAAGGTGAGCTTCTCACCGTCGAGAAGCTTCCTCATGATCTGAAGCGCCTCTTCCATGCGCGCCGCCCGCTCGGCGTAGGCAGGAAACGAATAGCCAAGAGGCCCCTCGTTGATGTTCTCCCCGGTGCCGACACCGAGGGCGAACCGTCCACCCGACAGCCGGTCGAGTGTCGCTGCGGCCTGGGCGACGACCGCCGGGTGGTACCGCCACAACGGGGTGGTCACGGCCGTTGCGAGGCCGAGATGGTCGGTCGCCTGGGCCATGGCGCCGATGGTCGCGAAGGCGAATCCCGACGCGGACACGTCGTCTACCCAAGGGTGGAAGTGTTCGGACACCAGAGCGAGATCGAATCCGGCTGCCTCGACGAGCCTGGCGTGGTCGACCAGCACTTCGGGCTGCCACTGTTCGTGCCCACAGAAGTACGCGAAGCGAGTCATGCGCAAGAGGCTAGTGATGCTTGTTCCACAAGCATCACTAGCCGTACTTCGTACCTTGTACCTCGTATCGGTCAGGAGGCGACAAGACACGCGCAGGGTGGGCGCGGTACGGCCGCCCGCGGTCTCCAATCACCTCCGGGCGCGTATGAATACCAGGTACTGCAGGCGAGGCCTGCCCGCGCCTATTGTCGTGTCGTGGCGTTCCAGTCGTTTTTCCGGCCCGAAGGGATCGTGCTCATAGGCGCGACAAGTGATCCCTCGAAGCTTGGGCACGGAGTAGCCGAGAACCTCATGACGTTTCCTGGCGTGGTCCACTTCGTTGGACGGGAATCTGGAGTGATGCTCGGGAGGTCCATCTACGCCAGTCTCGAACAGGTTCCTGATCCAGTCGATCTTGCGGTCGTGTTGGTACCGGCGCATGCGGTGCCCGATGTGCTTCGTGCCTGCGGGAGGCGAGGTGTCCGGTCGGTTGTAATTGCCTCCGGAGGGTTCCGTGAGACGGGCCACGAAGGTGCCGCGCTGGAGAGGACCTGTGTGGAGATCGCCAACCGGCATGGGATCAGGTTTCTCGGCCCCAACTGCATCGGCGTCATCGACACCCATGTGCCACTCGATACGACGTTTCTCGGTCCTTCACGCGCTCCGGAAGGGTCGGTTGGGTTTCTCAGCCACAGCGGGGCACTGTGTGCCGCTGTGATCGACTGGTCGCGAGGAGAGGGGTTCGGGTTCTCTCGCCTGGTCAGTCTCGGCAACCAGGCCGACCTCACCGAGACGGACCTTCTTCCGGCTGTCGCGGAGGATGCCGCGACGGAGGTCATTGCGATGTACATGGAGGGGATCGGAGATGGTCGCGGTTTCGTCGACGCCGCGTTGGGCACAGAGACGCCGATTGTCGTGCACAAAGCTGGTCGATTCGCGGCTGGACAGCGGGCTGCCGCCAGCCACACGGGTGCGCTGGCCGGCGACGAGGCAGCATTCGACGCGGCGTTTCGCAGGGCGGGAGTACTGAGGGCTTCTTCGACGAAGGAGATGTTCGATTGGGCACGCTCACTGGCATGGCTGCCCGCGATGCGCGGACCCAACGTGGCGATCGTGACGAACGCCGGCGGTCCCGGGGTCATCGCTGCCGACGTCGTCGAGCAGGCCGGGCTGTCGCTTGCGAAGCTGTCGGAGGCGACGACGGCCGAGTTGCGGATCCTGCTTCCGCCGGCAGCAGGTGTGACGAATCCGGTGGACATGCTGGCGTCGGCGACGACCGAGCAGTACGCACAGTCGTTGCAGACGGTGCTCGCGGACGATGGGGTCGACGCCGCCATGGTGATCCTGCCGCCTCCGCCGCGACAGCGTGCAGAAGACATCGCGGATGCGCTGGCTTCGTTGAACTACACCAAGCCTCTGGTGGTGGCACTGATGGGTGGGCCCGCAATCGGAATGGCTGCCGACCGGCTTCGCGCAGCGCGCATTCCCGACTACCGATTCCCGACGGAGGCGGCAGGTGCCCTTGGCGCGCTGTACCGGAGGTCGACCTTCAGGCGCCACACCCTGTGCGTTTCTCCAGCCGACGGTGGTGGTGCCCCCATCGCCGGCGAGGGATGGCTGGGCCAGGTTGCTGCCCTTGCTCTGATCGAGGACTCCGGGATCCCATCGGTATCCACCGTTGGTGCCGCCGATGCTGGAGAGGCGGTGCGTGCAGCGGCATCACTCGAGTACCCGATCGCGATGAAGGCCGAGGCGCCCGGGCTCATTCACAAGTCCGAAGCAGGTGGTGTGATTCTCGGACTCGAAAACCCGACAGACGTGAGGCGGGCGTTTCACTTACTGAGCGAACGCCACAAAGGTCTGCTCGGGGTCGTGGTACAGCCGATGGTGAGCGGCGACCAGGAACTCGTTGTGGGCGTCATTCGGGACCCGCAGTTCGGGCCGCTGCTCATGTTCGGGTCAGGCGGCGTCGGTGTGGAGGGTTTGAAGGACGTTGCGTTCGCGCTCGCACCGATTACCTACGAAGACATCGAGTACTTGCTCTCTGAGACTGTGGCCGGCCGCAATCTGCCTGAGGCAGCCGTTCGTGAGGTCGAGGGCGTTCTGGTCCGACTGGGAGCCCTTGCCGCTGATCACCCGGAGATCGTCGAGATGGAGATCAACCCCCTTGTCGTGCGCTCGTTGGGAGAGGTGCGTGCGCTCGATGCTCGGGTGAGGGTTGGGCAGTCCACCGGGCAGGAGCCCGACACATCGATTGAGGGGTAGGTACTTCGCGTGGAGATCGGACCGGGCGTGCATCGGCTGGGAACGAAACTCGTCAACTTCTACGTAATCGAAGAAGGGGGCAAGCTGACGATTGTCGACGCAGGACTCCCGGGGTACTGGCGCCATCTCGTTCGATTCCTCGACGAGACACGTAGGACGCTCAGTGACATCGAAGCTGTCGTGCTCACCCACGCGCACATTGATCACATCGGCTTCTCCCAGCGGATCCATTCCACGGAAGGCACCTCCGTGCGAGTGCACAGAGCCGACGCCCCATTCGCCACGGGGGAGCAGCGGTTCCCGTTGGGTTGGGGTCCGGTGTGGCGTCCGATGCTGTTCCGCTACTTGGCGCACGGCGCCATGTCCAACGCGATCACATTTCCCGCAGTGTCCGAGGTGGTCGCCTTCGAGGAAGGAATGCTGGATCTGCCTGGGCGACCACACGTCATTCACACTCCCGGACATACGAAGGGGAGCTGCGTGCTCATGTCGAACAGGACACTGTTTGCCGGTGACGCGCTCGCGACGATGGATATCACGACGGGCAAGCCCGGCCCGCGAATCGGCCCCGGTTTCATCAACGACAACAGCGGGCAGGCTCTGGCGTCGCTCTCCAAGCTCGAGGGGTTGGACGTCGACACGATCCTTGTCGGCCACGGCGAACCGTGGACGGACGGCGCGGACGAGGCGGTGCGGAGAGCCCGGCAGGTCGGCATCTGGTAGGCGAGCTTCGCTCGCGGTCATCAGTCTTCAGTCCTTAGCAAGAGCAGGGCCGCAGCGGCGTGGGGCCGTAGGGCGAGATTCCTACCGAAAACCCAGAACCGAGAACCGAATACGGGCTGTGCGAAGCCTCCAGGTACCAGATACCAGGTACGGGCCGAGCGTCGCGCGGCCCTCCACTACGGGTTCTTCACCAGGTTTCCGGCCTTCCACACGTGGGTGATGTTCGTCGGGTGTGCGAGCACCGTCACGTCATCGAGTGGGTTCGAGGCGACGGCGATGATGTCGGCGTCGTATCCGTCAGCGAGCAGCCCCGACGCGGGAGCTTGGGGGCCGAGAGTCGTGGGACCAGTGAACGTGGCCGCCTCGATCACTTCGAGGGGGGACATACCCGCTCGCGCGAGGTAGATGACTTCCTCGGCGTTGGCACCCCACGGGACCGCCGAATTCTGACCACTGGTCGCCATGTCGGTCCCGAGTGCGATCGTCACACCTGCTTCGTGGGCGAGTGCCATTGCCTGTAGGTGGCGATCTGCCATTGCTTCGAGCTTGCGCATGGCGTACTCGGCGGCGCCGGCCTGTCTGCCTCCGGCGAGCAGCCGCTCGACGATGAATCTGGTCGGTACCAGAACAGCTCCTTGTTCTTTCATCTGTGCAGCCGTCTCTTCGTCGAGGTGGGTGCCGTGTTCGATCGTCGCGACTCCTGCATCGAGGGCCGCCTTGATGCCGGGCTTGCCATGGCAGTGCGCCAT
>CAZWHZ010000011.1:0-29191 GCA_964633745.1 uncultured Acidimicrobiia bacterium | reverse complement strand
CCAGGAAGTCCGAGTTCGATTTCGTTGTCTTCAACCGGTCGATCAGCAGCTCGAGCGCTGCACCAGGCTCGAGGGCCAGGAGCACTCTCCGCAGCTTCCACACCTGAAGTAGCTCTGCCCTATCGAACAACAGCTCCTCCTTGCGTGTTCCCGACTGGGAAATGTCGACTGCAGGATAGATCCGCCGGTCGGCGAGTCCGCGATCGAGTCGCAGCTCCATGTTGCCGGTGCCCTTGAACTCTTCGAAGATGACCTCGTCCATCCTCGAGCCCGTCTCGACGAGTGCTGTTCCCATGATCGTCAGACTGCCACCCTCTTCGATGTTCCGGGCGGCACCGAAGAAGCGCTTCGGCGGGTAGAGCGCTGTCGAGTCGACACCACCGGACAAGATGCGCCCGCTCGCCGGGGTCGCCAAGTTGTGCGCCCTCGCGAGGCGAGTGATCGAATCGAGGAGGATGACCACGTCGGTGCCCATCTCCACCAGCCGCTTCGCACGCTCCAGCGCGAGATCGGACACCTGGGTGTGTTCTTCGGCAGGACGATCGAACGTCGAGTACACGACCTCGCCCTTCACCGACCGCTGCATGTCGGTGACCTCTTCAGGGCGCTCGTCGACGAGCACCACCATCAAATAGCACTCGGGGTTGTTCGCCTCGATCGAGTGCGCGATCTCCTTCAGCACCGTCGTCTTCCCTGCCTTCGGTGGCGAGACGATCAATCCTCGCTGTCCCTTGCCGATCGGTGCGATGAGGTCGATGATCCTTGCCAGAGTGTGGTTCGGGTTGCCGTCCACCTCGAGGCGAAGCCGGATGTCTGGGAACAACGGCGTGAGCTTCGAGAACTTCGGTCGCTCCCTCGCCTCATCAGCGGTCATCCCGTTGACACTCAGGATGCGGGTCAACGCAGGGAACTTCTCCTGGGAACGGGGCGGACGGATCGGACCGTCGACCCTGTCGCCCTTACGTAGGCCGAATTTGCGGATCTGACTCGCGGACACATAGACGTCCAGTTCGCCTGGCAGGTATCCGGTCACTCTCAGGAATCCGTATCCCTCCGGCAGGATGTCGAGGGTTCCTTCGCGGACCTCCATCTCGCTCTCGGGGATCTGCTGCTGCGACTGGCCTCCATTGGAGCGACGGCGACGACGCTTCCCACGAGACTGCCCGTCGTACTGTCGGTCATCGCTCGACTCACCGTCCGATGAGCCGCGGGAGGGGGACTCAGACGAGTCCGTGGAGTCGGAGTCTGTCGAGTCCGAGTCAGTCGAGTCCGAGTCAGTCGAGTCGCCGGCAGAATCGGAGGCAGATGAGACGGACACGGGTGACGCGGCCGGCAGCTCGATGGGCGGCGGCTCACTGCTGACCGTGACACCGTCGGCATGCAAGATCTGTTCGATCAGTTTGGCCTTCTGGAGACCATCGGCCTCGATTCCGATCGCTTCGGCGACGGTCCTGAGATCCTTCACGGACTTCTCTTGGAGTTCCGCTCTGGTGGTCATGTCATCCTTTCAGTCAGCCGTCATAAGGAGGGCGGCGACGTGCTCTCCAGGACTCCGGAGATCTGGGAATCCGGCGCGGTCAAACGTTGCTGCGTCGGGGGTGTGAACTCATTGTACGGGGTAACCGTCGATCTTCCAAGTGACGAACCGTTCTACGGCGTCAACGGTGGCTGGAAGAACCGTGAAGTCCTCGTCATTCTCGGCCAGTTGCGCGATGCGGGGAGGAGCGATCGGCGGCCTTCCCGTCGCTGCAGCGACGGCGTCCGGAAACTTCGCCGGGTGCGCCGTACCCACGACGATGGTGGGTGTCCCGCCACCAGCCGCGTTCGACGCAGCCACGGCCACCGCCGTGTGTGGATCCACCTGAATGCCGTACCGTCGATCGACGTCACTCATGGACGCCAGGATCTGCGCGTCATCGAACGAGTACGCCTCGAACGGTCCCGCGTCCAGTCCCGGAACACCGACTCCGGACATCGCGTCGATCACCCGGGCCCCGTCATGTTCCAGCAGTTCGAACACGAGACGCTCCAGATTCGACGGGATCTGGATGTCCATCGCCGGAGCGATGGTCGGAACCACCGCGCCGGGCTCGATCGAACCGTCCTCGAAGAACCTGACGACGCTCCGATTGACGTTCGTGCCGACGACCAGCCGCCGAATCGGAACCCCCATTCGCCTCGCGACCCACGCCGAGTAGACGTTCCCGAAGTTGCCTGTGGGAACGACGACGTCAACCTCGGGAACACCAAGGGTCGCGGCTGCGTGGGCGTAGTAGGGGATCTGTCCCATCACCCGCACCCAGTTGATCGAGTTGACCGACGACACGGGCCTGGTCGGTTTCATGAGCATCACTTTCACGATGCGCTGGCAGTCATCGAACGTTCCCTCGATGGCGATGTTGTGGACGTTCGGTGCGGAAACCGTCGTCATCTGCCGGCGCTGCACATCCGACACTCTGCCATGGGGGTGCAGAATGACGATGTCGATCGACTGGAGACCGGCGACCGCCGCGATCGCCGCCGAGCCCGTGTCACCGGACGTCGCCCCGATGACCAAGAGCCGCTCTCCTCGCCGGCGAAGTGTCCCGTCCAGCAGTCTGCCCAGCCACTGGAGCGCGTAGTCCTTGAACGCGTAGGTCGGTCCCCAGAACAGCTCGAGGAGCCAGCGATCCTCACCGAGCTCCGTCAAAGGAACGAGCCTGTCGAAGTCTCCGTAGGTCTCTCCGGCGAGCGTCGAGAGACCTTCGCCCGCACCAAACAGCTCAGCAATCGTCGAGACGACATCTGTGTAGTCGGCCGCGACACTGCCGAGACGCGGCCACTCCTCGGGAACGAACAGTCCCCCATCGGGGGCCAGGCCCGTGAGGAGCACCTCTTCGAACGTCGCGCCTGCGATGCCGCCCCTCGTTGACAGGTACCTCATGGCTCGTCGCTTTGCACCCTGATCGTCGCCACGACCTCGCTGACGACACCGAGATCGGCGAGCGATCTGACGGCGGCACGGAGATTCGACTCCACGGCGTCGTGGGTGATCATCAGCAGAGTGGCCTCGTTGTGCCTTCCTTCCTGCCAGACCGACTTCAGACTCACGCCGGCCTCACCAAACGCTCCAGCGATCGCTGCGAGAACACCTGGCGCGTCGATGACGCGGAGCCGCACGTACCACTTGGTGGTCGACTCCTCGAACGGCCGGACACGACCAGGGCCGAATCTGACCCTCGGTGTCACCCTTGGCCCCGCGAGCAATTCTCGTGCGGCGTCGATGATGTCACCCAGCACCGCGGTCGCAGTGGGACCGCCGCCGGCTCCAGGACCGGAGAACAGCAACTCCCCTACCTCTGGGCCTTGCACGTACACAGCGTTAGCGGCACCTCTGACAGCCGCTAGTGGATGCGCAGAAGGGACGAGCGTCGGATGCACCCTCACGGTGATGCCCTCGGACGTCTTGTCGGCGATCGCCAGAAGCTTCAGGACGTAGCCGAGGTCCGACGCATAGCCGACGTCGATCGCCTGAACGTGCTCAATGCCCTCTCGGTACACATGGCCAGGGTCGACAACCGTTCCGAAAGCGAGGCTCGCGAGGATTGCCGCCTTCGCGACGGCGTCGGCACCCGACACGTCTGCGGTCGGATCTGCCTCGGCATAGCCTTTGGCCTGTGCCTCGGCGAGCGCTTCTTCGAATGTCGCCCCGTCCTCGGTCATACGGGACAACAGGTAGTTGGTCGTCCCATTCACGATGCCCATCACACGCGTGAGCGGCTCACCGGCAAGGGTTTCGGTCAAGGGCCTGATGATCGGAATCCCGCCGCCCACCGATGCCTCGAACAACAGCGACACGCCCGTCTTGGCCGCCTCGTCGAGGAGCTCCGATCCCCGGGCGGCCATCAGCTCTTTGTTGGCCGTGACCACCGCCTTGCCGGATCGCAAAGCTGTCCGGACCAGCTCGCCCGCCGGCTCCAGGCCGCCCATCACCTCGACAACCAATTGCACACCCGGATCGTGGACGACCTCGGTGGGGTCGGTGGTTACGAGATGGGGTGGAATAGGAAACGAGCGTGGTTTCTCGGGGGATCGGATGGCGACCTTGCGCACCTCCAAATCGAGCCCGGTTCGAGCGCCTAGTGCCTGCCGGTCTTCGATGAGGCGCCGCAGAAGCGCCCCACCCACGATGCCACTCCCGAGGACGCCGATGCCTATCGCCATATGTGCTCCATCGTCGGCGGAGGTTAGCGACGCGAGTGCTGCGGCGGAACCGTCGCGATACCCTCGGGTCACCATGGCCGGGCCGGTCCCCCTTCGACTCTAGACACACCTGTGATCGATGGACGTCTCCGCATCGCTACTGCTCGTTGCGCAAGGTTGGGTACCCGAAAGATCTTCCGGTCGGGGACATCCTGGCGACGCCGGTCACCGGGGCGTACGGCCACTCGATGGGATCGAACTGCGACAAGGTTCGTCGCCCGGTCGTCGTGTTCTGTCGTGCCGGCACCGCCAGACTGCTCGTGTGGCGTGAGACCGCCGACGACCTGCTGCAGGCCGATGTCGGGCGCGACGCGCCTGGCGGTATCATGACGTTCCCGCCCTCGTAGCTCAGGGGATAGAGCGCCGGCCTCCGGAGCCGGGTGCGCAGGTTCGAATCCTGCCGGGGGCGCTCATCGCGCGAAGTAGTGCAAGCCGAGCCACATCCATCCGGCCATCACCCCTATTCGACCAGACCGCGTGTGCATGATCCGTGTCAGAACCGTCCCCAACCGTGGCATTTCGGTGCGACCAGTGCGGCTCATCGCTTCCAGGACCAGCCCGACGAGGGCGATCAGGGCGTAGATGGTGACGGTCGCGTCGTGGCTGCTCATCGTTTCACCAGATGCCAGCCGAGCGCGAGCCAGACGAACAACAGCACGGAGCGGCCCGTGTGCATCGCCAGGATTGGATCGAGCAGCGTGCTGAGTGTGGGATGCGCGTACGAGGCTGTCGCCAGATCGGGCTGCAGCAAGAGATTCGTCAGCTCCCAGAGGCCGAGGACGACGAACAGCGAAGCCCAGGCGACCGCCCCGTGGCGTCCGACCACAAGTGGTTCCGGCCCGGGAGTGCGCGCGGCACGAAACGCCATCAACAGGCCCGCGACTCCGGGAACGATCACGGCGACGGTCGCCGGCCACGAGTAGCGCTCGAATCCTCCCACGACTACCGCAAAGACAACGGCAACCGCAAGGGCGGCGAGCGGATGGTGGCCGTTCATCCTCGTGGTGGGACGGACGTGCAGATCCGCTCCCGACACGAGCAGCAGCGCGATGCCGATCAGAAGAAACGCGTGGACAGGGTTGCCGGCAAGGCCATCGAAGATGCCCGCGAGCGTGAGGACGACGATGACGGGGTCGACGTTCGGCAGGGTCGACCTGCGAGTAGTTTCGTCGCCTGTCTCGTCGGGCCTTCCCGCCCCGGTGTTCACCACACCATTGTTGCAGTCGATCACCGCGGCGGCTTGCGGGCGATTGCTGATACCTTATTGCCATGCGATCGATCTGGAAAGGCGCCATCAGCTTCGGTCTGGTCACCATCCCGGTGGCATTGTTCTCCGCGACAGAGGACAAGAAGCCGAAGTTCAAGATGCTGCGCGCGAACGACGGCTCGCCGATCAAGTACAAGCGTGTGGCCGAGATCGACGGCGAAGAGGTGGCATGGGACGAGATCGTTCGAGGCTTCGAAGTCGACAAGGACCGCTACGCACTTTTCACGGATGAGGAACTCGACGAGCTTCGAGTCGGCGGTGGATCGCGCCTGATCGATGTCGTCCAGTTCGTCGACGCGGCCGAGATCGATCCCCTCTACTACCGGACGTCCTACTACCTGGCGCCGGAGTCGTCTGGGGAGAAGGCATACACGATCCTCATGGAGGCACTGACACGGAAGAACCGTGTCGGCATCGCCCGATTCTCGCTGAGGGCGAAAGAGCACCTTGCCACGCTCAGAGCGGATGAGGACGTGCTGATTCTCGAAACGATGTTCTGGCCCGACGAGATTCGCGTGCCCGAGTTCGAACGGACTTCGGTAGACGTCCGCCCCGAGGAAGTACAGATGGCAGAAATGATCATCGACAACTTGACCTCGGGATTCGACCCGGAAGCATTCCGCGATCAGACGAGGGAGGCGATCGAGGCTGCTGCTCGCGCCAAGCTCGAGGGCGAAGAAGTCGTCTCTCCGACCATGCCGGAACCGACGAAGGTCCTCGACCTGCTCGAAGCGCTCAAGGCGAGCGTCGAAGCTACGAAGCGGGCGTCGTAGGTCCCTCGTCTCCCCACGTGTCCGCGGGTTCATCTGTGAACCCCTTGAAAGAAGGCCCCCGAAGCCTTCCCGCGGCTGTCCACTCCTTGAACTCCACGGCGGCGACGAGCGAGGGAACGACCCAACTTGCGGTTCGTGGCAGCTCATCGTCATCCACGAAGGGACAGCCATCGGATCGCATCTCATCCAGTGCGCCTCGGATTGCAGCGAGACCGGTGTCATCGAAACCCGTTCCGACTGCGCCGATCCAACGAAGACCTGACTCGGAGGCAAGGCCGATGAGCAGTGCACCGAACGTCGACGACCGCGATCCTTCTCCTTTCGTGAAGCCGCCCACCACCGCCCGCAGCGTGTGCCTCACCGTGACCTTGAGCCAGTCGGGAGACCGAAGGCCGGGGTGGTACCGGGAGCCGAGCCGCTTGGCGACGATCCCTTCGAGTCCATTCGACGCTGCGGCCGAGAACAATGCTTCGCCTTCCGCCAGGATTCCTTCCGACCGAATGAAGGGCGGCGGGAGCGTGAGTCGCTCCAGCCGATCCAGTCGCCTTTCGATCGGCTCACCGATCACCTCGACCCCGTCGTAGAGGATGTCGAACACCATGTATGCGAGCGTCCCGGCCCGTCGCTGCAACAGCTCGAATCTCGGAGCGCCACGCTCATCGAGTGCCACGAGTTCCCCATCGAGGACAACCGGGTGATCTGCGGGTGCCTCGCGAAACACGGGTTCCTCGATCGTTCTCCCCGATCGAGTTCGAAGCGTCATCTCGTTTCCATCAGACTCGACGAGCAACCGAATCCCATCCCACTTGGGTTCGAACATCCAACCCCGATCAGTGAACGGACGCGAGCTGCGCGTCGCCAGCATCGGGGTGTAGCGCTTCACTCGAGCTCTTCTCTCACGATCCTGTTGACCAATGATCCGTCGAGTTCGTCTCCGTGTGCCTTCATCAGCTTTCCGATCACCATTCCGGGTGACCGGACATCACCGATCTCTGCGATTGCCGTCTGCACCAGTGCTCGCGTCTCCTCTTCCGAGAGTGTCGTGGGAAGCCACCGGGTGAGATACTCGACCTCGAAGCCGAGTTTCACCGCCATCGCCTCTCCACGCTCACCAAACCCTGCATATTCGTCGCGAGCTTTGGACATCTTCTTGACATAGGACCCGATCACGGCTCGATACAGCTCGTCGTCGGCGTCGCCCGCGAATCCGGGTTCGGTCACCTTGCGAGTCACTTCCGTCTCGACCTGACGGATCACGTCGCGTCGAAGCGCGTCGCGATTGAGCATGGCGTCTCTCAGCTCGGCAGCCAACTCTGTCTTGATGCTCACTCGTTCCTCCTCAGTGCATCGATGATCCTGTGGGGATCGTCTGTGACGACGACCGACACGCCCGCCGCTGCGAGCAGTCTGGCCCGATCCTCGTCATCGACCGTCCACACGACAACCTCCAATCCTTGCTCTCTCAGTGGATAGACGGGCCCCCGGGGGTCGGCTCCGAGCAGCCACCAGTGGGGGGCCACGATGGCATGGCCACCCTCCACCGCACGCCGTGCGGCCGCATCGAGAGAACCGTCAGGCCCGATCAGCAGACCGGTTCGAAGCGATGGATGTGCCCGCTTGACGGCGTCCACCGTCGGCCAGTGAAAGGAGGTGACGACATCTTGCGGTCGCGCCATGGACGTCACCTCGATCGCGAACGCGCTCGCCGCATCGAAGTCGGGCTCCTCAGGGTCGTTCTTGATCTCGATGTCCAGGGGGAACGCTCCGATGGTGCTCAGGAGCTCATCGAAACGCGCGGGTCGATAGCCACTTCCAAGGTCGATTCCGGCAAGTGTTGACCACTCGGTTTCGATCACGACGTGTCCCGCGATCTCCGGATTGTGCGAAAGCACAGCCACACCGTCCGCCGTGCGTCGCACGTCTGTTTCGGCCAGGTCGGCCACCCCGATCGCCGCGCGTATTCCTGCGATCGTGTTGTCGGGGTACTCCAGTCGCATTCCGCGATGCGCACCCACAGAAATACCAGAAAAATCCATCCCATTATCCCTTGCCGTAGGTTTCAGCCGTGGGTAGGGTTCTTGTGAAATACATCACAATCCTTGCTCAGGAGATCGTGTCTTGCTCACCGTAACCACCGATTGGCGTCAGCTCGCCGCCTGCCGGGACTCGGAGCCGACCTTGTTCTTTCCGGTCGGCTCAACAGGACCTGCCCTTCAGTCGATTGCCGATGCAAAGTCCATCTGCACGCAGTGCGCCGTCAAGGAAGACTGCCTCCAGTACGCGCTTCGCTCCAACCAGGAGTCCGGCGTGTGGGGCGGCTATGCAGAAGACGAGCGTCGACGCCTCCGCAAGCGTTGGCTCGCGGAGCGTAGGCGACGGGCCAGCTAGTCCCGAAGTCACTCAATGGAGAGGCCGGCCAATCCGCCGGCCTCTTTCGTTCCCGAACCCGACACCCGGCCACCAGGCCGGTTCGATCCAGACCCGAGCCCTGCCGTTCTCTTCTCAGCTCCTGAACCCGACGCTCACCTTGTGATCCGACTCGATTTCCACGAATCCGAGTCTGGACAGGGGAATCCCCACCCGCTTGTCGTCGACTGCGTCCAGCCACACGAACGCGTCACCCCGAGCATGGGCGGCCTCGAGCATCTCGATGAAGTCGGCCGCGTCCTCAACATCGAGTTCGACTTCGCGCGCGGTGTCGGCCACTCCTATCCGAACTCGCATTGGTCCTCCTTAGTTTGCGGATGCATCGTACCGGACGCGACCTGAATGGGGACCGCGACTCCCCTTTGCAGCACGACTCCCCTGCCAGGTGGCTGCCCTCCGGGCAGTCTCATGCGCCAGAACTCTTCGTCCCTGTGATCCGGCTGCAACGACAGGCCGACGGCATCGGGAGCGAGCCTCCTCACCCAGTGTCCGTGTGAAAGATCGCCCGCGCGAACGGCAACGACGAGATGCAGGTCGGGATCGGAGCCGGGAGGTCGCGTGTCGATCTCGTGCGCGTCATCGATGAGCACGATCCTGGGCCCACTGCCATCAGCTGATCCGACGGGAACGGCGCCCTTCACGGACGCGGCAACAGCACCCAGAGCGGACGACTTGCCGGAACCGGAAGGACCCGTGATGACGATGTGGCGACCGCGCGGGACACGAAACCCCAACCTCCCGATCGTGGATGTTCCACCGACCCCGATGGGGATGAGCAGAAGCCCATCCTCGTTGCGAGCTCGTCCCCGAATCGTGGACACGGGCACCTGGCGGGGCAGGACGTCGATGCGCGGTGCCCGTTCTGGCGGGGCGACGATGTCGTACTCGGGTTCGACGATCCTGACGGCTCGCCGCCGAGCCATCGAGATTGCTGTTCCGGATGGCAGTTCGGGGACCGAGCCGATGCCGAGCGCGAGGTACTCGTACGGGTCCAGGAGTTGGAACGCCAGACGCTCCGAGAATGCCGCAAGAATGGCTCCACCGACGGCGCCGGCGTGCCGAATCGCTGCGATGGTGCTGATACCCACCGCCGGCCCGTCGATGAGGACGCGCTCCAACCACTTCCCCACGTCGAGCTCCTCGGTCACGAGCAAGATCCTCGTCGCAGATCTGCCGGCGGCGCACCGACGCTCGATCTCCTCGCTGAGGTACTGCACGAGCCGAAGCGTGCGTTCGTTCTCGCCGACTCCTACCACATTGGCTGCCATCGACGTCAGGCGCCACAGCGGCGAGTCACGCCGTACGCCGGCGATGTGAACCTGCGTGCCGTGCGAACAGGCCGCCGTCACGACTCCTGCGAGCGCCCCGGCGGCTTCGTCGCCCGCGGGATCCACGACGAGGACGTTCTCGCCACTCCACTCGAGGGTTCCGTGGTGTCGTGGGTCATCAACCAGCCCGATCGGGATTCCTTCTCCCGGCTGGAGATCTCCCAGTCGAACCGAGCGAGGGAACTCCTCGCTCCAGACGGGGTCTGCATGGGCATTCCCGGCCGCATGGCACACGGCGTCGACGAGACGATCGAGATCGGAGCGCTGCCTCTTTTCGACCAATCGAGAACTCGAGGAGACCCGGACCTCGTGGGAGACCCCCGAAACGTATGCGGTGGTGAACCCGGCGAGTTCTCCCGGCCCGAGTCTGACGAACCCGCTTCCGGGCATGCGACGATCGATACGCGCGGCGTCATCGGCACCGACGACATCTTGGGAGTCCGCAGACCCGTGCACGCGGAGTGCAATCCTGATGGACGTGTTGGCGCGGATGCGGTCGCTGACCACACCGGCCGGTCGCTGCGTCGCCAGCAGCAGGTGGATCCCGAGGCTCCTGCCCCGACGGGCGAGATCGACGAGCCCATCCAGAGCTGCGGGTGCCTGGTCGGCAAGTACGCCGAACTCGTCGATCGCCACCAGCAGACGTGGCATGCGCGCGTCGTTCGGTTCGAGCGCAGCGACCCCCGCCTCCCGTAGTTGCTCCTCCCTGGCGCGTAGCTCGACCTCGAGAGCCTCGAGCATCTTGCGTGCACCGGAAGGATCCAGATCGGTCATCGAGCCGGCGACATGTGGCAGACGCAGACAGGGATCGAACGTCGCTCCACCCTTGAAGTCCACGAGGACGAAGGCGACACGCTCCGGTGGGTACCGCGCGGCGAGCGCGATCACGAGGGTTCTCAGCAGCTCGCTCTTGCCGGACCCGGTGGTCCCCGCAAGCAGACCGTGAGGACCATCGCCGATCAGGTCGAGATCCAGAGCCCCTTCACGGGTCGTGCCGAGACGTGCGACGAGCCCGTTGTCGTGATGCTTCCAGGCATCTGCGATCGACGACGCGGTCGGCAGTCCGAGGAGCTCGTCGAGCGAGAACGATCCCTGCATGAGCGGAGCTTCCGGGTCGCGCAGACAGGCGAGCGCCCTCGCCACCCCGCGCGCCATTTCCATCCCGATCGTGACCGCACGACCTGAACGGGCCTCGCCGTGCATGGTCTGTGTCACCTTGACCTGCGCCTCGTCGGCTACGAGCACGAGACCACATGCGCCCGGCAGCCGATCAGGACCGTCGGCCACCACGATGCCGCAACGCTGCTCACCGCCGATCTCATCCATCACAAGATCGAGTTGACCTCCGGACGGACGGTGAGGAAGCCAGTCGAGCCACGACCACTCCGGCGTCGACGGTCCACGAACCGCGACATCAGCCGGTCCGTGATGCACGGCGGCCTGCACCACGATCCAGCGGGCAAGACCGAGGGCGGCGGGCCCGGCGATCCCTACGGTCGTGCCCGGTTGCAGGGTGATCCGGATCGGCAACCCGTCCGGCAACCGTCCCACCGAAACCATCCCGAAGTCGATGTGAGACGGCCTTCGCTGCCAGAGTTCCCGTGTCATCGACGTTGCGATCTCAACGACCCGGTTCGGGTCGGGCAATCGAGAACGCACGGCGGCTTCGACCTGTTTGCGTTGCGTAGCGGTAGCCCTCCGGTGGTGAACCAACGCTCGGCGAACGGTATCGCGTGCTGCCCGACGTTCTCGACGGAGCGCAAGTCGCTCCTCCAACCAGCTTCCCACCGCCATCAGGACTCCGAGAAGCGAGAAGGCGGCCATCATCGGTCCGAACACGAGCGCGAGGACGAGGCCGGCAATGAGGGGAACGGTCGCCGTGGCCCATCGGAACGGCACCCGCCGCGTCGGTAGTTGTGGAAGTTCGGGGAGTGGCACCGGCGGAGGCACCGGCGCCGGCGCCACGCGGGGTGGACGGTGGAAATCGAGCCGCCCGCCCTCGACCTCGGGAACCGGGCGACCGTCCTCCCTCGCACCGTGCAACACCGAGCCGTTAGGGATGCGCCCGATCGGTTCGTGGTCTTCGAAAAGCCGGGTGGCGACCCAAAGCTCATCGGGGTGCCCGGCGAGCAACGGTCGCAATTCGCCGACCGTGGCCCCGGATGGTGCCTGAACCGAGATGACCTCCCCCTGCCACGTCACCCGGAGGTTCACGGGGTAGACACCTGGAGGAGTGCGTCCCTGACTTCTCTGACCAGTCGCCGCTGCTGCGCCACTTCCTGATGGAAGCGTTCGGCTGCAGCGCCGGACCACGAGCCTTCGGCCATGCGCTCGACGAGGATCATCTCGCGCTCGAGCGCTGACAGACGCACGGCAAGCCCGGGGCGCAGTGTCAACTCGTCGCGGACTCGATCGCCTGCCGGCGGCGGGCGATGGCAGTGCCATTCTCGGCCATCGCTTCTCTGAGCCTGCGTAGGGCGGGTACGAAGTCTCCCGACCATGCCTGTCGGAATCGATCTGCGGCCGGACCCGTCCACGCTGTCGACTGCAACGCCGCTCCGATTCGGGACTCGAGCGCCTCGATCTCGGCTCCTTCCTGACGGAACCGGGCTGCAAGGTCCTCCAGCTGAGCGAGATCGCCCCCATACACGGCCATGCGGCCTCCTTTCACTCGGACAGGACGAATCTACAACGTTGGTTTAATGCTGTCGAGAGGAGTCACCGGTTGACTGCGGTGGTGCAAATGAGGTACCTTCCTGTGCATGAAGGCTCTCCTGCTGATCGAGTTCCTCTCGCTCATGACACTCTGGCGTGTCGGTCCGCTTCTCGATACGTCCAACCCTTTGGACCTTCTCATGGCGGCGATGCGGATCGTCGCGCTCGCATGGCTCGTCTGGATGGTCTACTCCACGATCGCCGAGCTCACCTCCACCCGGCCAGCACTCACGAACCCCCTCGCGCGCAGGTTGGTGCATCGGGCCATCGCAGCCGCGATCGTGACAGGGGCCGTTACCACTCCCGTTCAGGCCCTCGCGGCAACGCCCACGGCGGACTCGTCCGGCATTCTGATCCCGCTCGGAGCGTTCGTGCCATCGACCCCCGACGAGGTGCCTGCGAAGTACACGGCCGCCCAAAGCTCTGCAACAGTCGTGGTTCAACCGGGCGACAATCTATGGAAGCTCTCGGAGCGACACCTCCGCTCGATCGAGACCGACCCATCGCCGAGACGAATCGCCGGCTACTGGGCGACCGTCGTTGCAGCAAACGAACACCATCTCCGCTCAGGGGACCCGGATCTGGTCTACCCGGGTGAGACGATCACGCTCCCCTAGCCTGCTATCCAGGAGAGCCTGACCCGGCGTTCCGGATTGTCCGCATTGGGATCGACGAGCACGAGTGACTGCCAGGCACCAAGAGCCATACGGCCGTCGATCACAGGGATCGTGACGCTGGGAGCGATGAACGCAGGAAGCACGTGATCGGCCCCATGTCCGGGGCTGCCATGCCGATGTCGCCAGCGGCGATCGTCCCTTGGCAGGACGGTGTCGATCGCATCCATGAGATCGAGATCGCTCCCTGCGCCGGTCTCCATCACCGCGAGTCCTGCGGTCGCGTGTTCAGCGAAGACCGATAGCAAACCATCTCCTCTTCCGGCGACGAATGAGGTCGCCTCTGCCGTCATGTCATAGACGCCCCTGCCGGTGATGACTCTGAGAATCTTGGTGTCCATGGACCGAGCCTAGGTCGCCCATCAGCGACAACGCTGGAGCGAGAGAAGGCCACATGGCGCGCTTCCCACCCATAACCCAGAACTGACAACTCACGACCGGATGAGCGAAGCGAGCTAGAGGTTTTCACCGAGAAAGATCTCCGACACGCTCTCATCGGAGAAGATTGCTCTCAGAGCACGAGCAAACAGCGGTGCAACGGAGAGCACCTTCAGCCTCGAAAAGCCGTTCACGGATTCGGGAACGGGGAGTGTGTTGGCGATCAGGACTTCCTTGATATCGGAGTCGTCGAGGCGCTCGATGGCCGGAGGCGAGAGGACGCCATGTGTTGCGACGAGTCGAACCGACGCCGCGCCCCGCTCCACCAGTAGCCGCGCAGCACTGGTTGCCGTGCCTGCCGTGTCGACGATGTCGTCGACGATGATGGCGTGTCGCCCGCGTACCTTGCCGATCATGGCAAGTGCCTCGGAGACGTTCCGCTTGTCGGCCTCCCGTCGCTTGTGAACGAATCCCACGTATGCGTTGAGGTGCCTCGCGTACCGCTCTGCCCGTTTGACGCCTCCGGCATCGGGCGAAACGATCGTTGTAGGGCCGTCGAGGGTCTTTTCGAGGTAGTCGACGAAGATCGGCAGAGCCGTCAAGTGGTCGAACGGCTTCGAGGTGAATCCCTGGATCTGTCCACTGTGAAGATCGATCGACACGAGGCGGTCGGCACCGGCTGCGGCGAACATGTCGACCATCAGACGTGCGGAAATGGCTTCCCTCGGGAGTCCCTTTTTGTCTTGACGCGAGTAGCCGAAGAACGGCATGACCGCCGTGATCCGCTTGGCGGATGCCCGACGAAGTGCATCGATGATCAGCAGTTGCTCCATGATATGGAAGTTAACGGGGTTGCTGTGACTCTGGATGACGAAGCAGTCGGCGCCGCGAACACTCTCAGTCGGTCGAACGTAGATCTCACCGTTGGCGAAGACGGAACGCTCCAGTCCGCCCTGTTTGATGCTCATGAGATCGGCAATCTCCGCGGCGAACCCCTGATTCGAACTACCGGAGAAGAGCATGAGTCGCTTCTGAGCAGAAATCTCCATTCAGGGCTCTTTCCTCCGCCGCTTGGCAGCGTAGTCGGGGATCTCCTTCTGCACCGAACGCTCTACCGCCAATGCGCCTGGCGACACGTCTTTCGTGATCGTCGAGCCCGCCCCTGTCACCGCATCATCACCGATGGTGACCGGCGCAACGAGCATGGTGTCGGAACCGATGAATGCGCGGTCGCCGATGACCGTTTCGTGCTTCTCGATCCCGTCGTAGTTGCACGTGATCGTTCCCGCACCGATGTTGGCGTTCTGTCCTATCTGCGCGTCCCCGATGTAGCTGAGGTGAGGAACCTTCGAGCCTTCACCCACGGTCGACTTCTTCATCTCGACGAAAGTGCCGGCTTTGCTTCCCTTACGGAGCACCGTTCCGGGACGCAGCGAAGCGTACGGACCGACCTCGACGCCTTCGCCGACGTCGGCTCCTCTCAGCACCGAGTACCAGACGTGGGAACAAGGACCAATGCTCGAGTCCTCCGCGGTGACGTTGGGTCCCACTCTTGCCCCCGCCGCCACTTTCGTGTCGCCACGGAGGTGCACATCGGGGAGGAGGGTGGCGCCGGCTTCGACTTCGACCCCTGCCTCGAGATACACACGGTCGGGATCAGGCATGGACACTCCGTCGGCCATAAGTGCCTCGTTGAGCCGGGAGCGCATGAATGCCTCTGCTCTGGCGAGTTGGCTGAGGCTGTTCACTCCTGCGATCTCGGAGGGCACGGTCTTCAGGGCATGGAGCGGATGCCCGGATGCGCCGAGGATCTCGATGACATCTGTCAGGTAGTACTCGCCCAGAACGTTGTTGGGTTCAACCTTGGGGAGCGCCTCGGCAAGCAACTCCGAGCTGAATACGTAGACGCCCCCATTGATCTCATTGATTCGGCGTTGCGACGCGCCCGCGTCCACGTGCTCAACGATGCCCACGACCTTGTCCCAGCCGTCGCGCATGATCCGTCCATACCCGAACGGATCTTCGACCTCCGCGGTCAACACCGAAACTGCAGAGCCGGTGCGCCGGTGAAGGCTGATCAGTTCGCTCATGGTGGACGGAACGAGCAGCGGCACGTCGCCGGGCGCCACCAGGATGGCATCGCCATCCACCTCAGGAATGGCGCTGAGCGCGATCCCCGTCGCATGTCCAGTGCCGAGTCGTTTCTCCTGCACGACGACGTCGACATCGTCTCCCAGAAATGGCCGCACCTGCTGCCCGTTGGGACCGACCACGACCACGATCTGATCGGGTTCCATCGCCCGCATCGCCGACAGCACCCATGAGATCATGGGACGGCCCGCGACGGTGTGCAACACCTTCGGGAGGTTTGACTTCATGCGGGTTCCTGCGCCCGCTGCGAGTATCACTGCTCTCACGGCCATTCGGCCCTCCTTGGTCGCTGGGGGGAAGGGACTCGAACCCCTACTGACGGGACCAAAACCCGTAGTGCTGCCATTACACCACCCCCCAAAGGGGTCTCGGGCGGCGTTGAGTCTACTGCCGTGACTCCATGCGTACTCCAACATCGATGGGTTGGGCAGCAAAGGTCGCCCTACCCGGCGCGGACGCGACGGCCGATCGTGCCTCGTCCAGGTCGACGAAGAACGCGAACAGCGTCGGGCCACTCCCTGTGAGCAGCACGGGTCTTTCCCAGAGTTCCTCGAGATCGGCGATCCAGTCACCCAGATCGGGCGCAAGAGATCGCGATGCCGGTTCGAGATCGTTGATGAATGGCGCGTACTCCCTGAGCGACGGCGGCACGGCAGCGGCCCGGACCGCGCGGACCTTGGCATTGCCGACGTGATCCCAGGCTCTGAAAACATCGGCCGTCGAGAGGTGGAAAGTCGGCGTCACCACGCCTACCGCGTAGTCGACCGTGAGCGGGAGCCGGGAGAGACGCTCACCCCTCCCCTCCATCATCGCGAGCCCGCCCCGTAAGAAAAACGGCACGTCGGCACCGAGCGACCCTGCGAGGTCATCCACGGTATCCATGTTCAGCATCCCGCCAACGAGTAGCAGGGTCGCTGCGGCGTCCGCGCTGCCTCCACCGAGTCCGGCCGCCACCGGAATGCGTTTGCTCAACGAAAGATGCAACGGCGTCCTGTTGCCGGAGCGGGCTCGCAGTGACTCGACGGCTCTCCAGACGAGGTTCTCGCCGGGGATCGGTCCGCCATCGACATCGAGCCGATCGTCGTCCGATGTCTCGGCCTCGAGTGTGTCGCAGCAGTCGATCGCCTGGGCGAGCGAACGGAGCCGGTGATACCCATCTCGCTGCATTCCCAGGATGCGAAGATCCAGATTCAGTTTGGCCGGAGCGATCGCGCGCTCAGCCATGAGATGCCTCCCAAATGTCGACGAACTGCTCCGGAGACAGATCCTCCGGGCGGGAGTGCGGGTCGATGCCGGCTCGTTGGAGGATGCCGGGTTCGATGGTGAATCGCAACATCTTCCTCCTGTGCCCGAACGCCCCCGCTGCGAGATCGAGTATGTCGGCCAGGTGTTCGGGTGCAGGATGCCTACGGGCAACCACAACGGCCGAAGACACTCTGGGGGGTGGAACGAATACTTGTGGAGGGACAGTGAACGCTCGGCGTGCATCTGCGGTGAGGCCGACTACCACCGAAGGCAGTCCGTACGCGGGCGAACCTTGTCTGGCTACGAGCCTGTCGGCCACCTCCTGCTGCACCATCACGGTGAACTCCTGAACCTGCTCGGCTTCCCTGAGGAGGGAGAGAAGGAGCCTTGTTCCCACGTTGTATGGCAGATTGGCGATCATCTTCCATGGTCCGGAGCCGAGCGCGTGTGGCAAGGCATCCACGGCGTCCTCGAATCGCAGCTCAACATTGGCACGATCGCCGACAACATCCTGCAGGATCGGACGCAGGCCGACATCGACCTCGTACGAGACCACGTGGGCCCCCGTGTCGGCGAGTGCCACCGTGAGTGCGCCTGTGCCCGCCCCCACTTCGAGTACCTGATCATCGGGTCCGATGCCGGCCATCGCGACCATCTTGGCGATGATGTTCGAATCAGCGAGGAAGTGCTGACCGAGCCGTTTGCGAGGCACGACTCCGTGATCTCGAAGCAACCGGATGATCGTTGCCGGGCTCTGCGTCATGGCAAGTAGATGCGAGCAGCGTTGGCCGAGGTGACCCGGGCGACCTCATCGACGGGCATCCCCCAGACCGAGGCAAGGGCCATCCCGACGAGTGCGACACGGGCGGGTTCGTTCGGCTCCTTCCGGAACGGGGGTGGCGACAGATACGGGGTGTCGGTTTCCACGGTCGCACGCTCGGGTGGCACGAGTTCGGCGCCGCGACGAACGGTGTCGCCGGTTTCGAACGCGACCGGGCCCGCGAATGAGAACATCACTCCAAGGTCCAGAAACCGTCTGGTCCACCTCGGACCACCCGTCCAGCAGTGAAGCACGACCCGCCCGGCGGTTCCGGTGTCCTCGACGATCTCGAACACGTCTGCGAACGCATCTCGACAATGCACCACGGCGGGCAGATCGAGTTCGGCGGCGAGTTCCAGCTGGTCACGAAATGCCGTCCGTTGCACATCGCGAGGGGACAGATCGCGATAGTAGTCGAGGCCAATCTCCCCGATCCCAACCCCGCGAGGTGCCAGCTCGCCGATCTGATCACGTACGGCGGCCCAGGTGCGTGCCTCGTGAGGATGCACTCCAACAGTCGCGTGGATACGCCGACCATCGGCGAGATCGAGTGCTTGCCGGCTCGTTGCGAGATCGATGCCGGGAACGACCACCCAGTCGACATCGGGCGCGCGTTCGAGGAGCTCGGTCGGGTCCGGGCCCGCGAGCTGAAGGTGGCAGTGTGGGTCGATCCACGTCATCCCCGGGAATCGTAGAAGAACCGGCGGCGTTCCCCTCGAGAGTCAGGTAAGATGTGGTTCACACCGCCCAGGACCGGTGGGGCACTGTCCGATCTATGGAGGCTGTATGGACACCGGTATTGCTCGGAAGATCGATGACCTCGGGCGGGTGGTCATCCCGGCGGAAACCCGACGAATGTTCAACATTCACGAGGGTGACCAGCTGATCATCGGCGTCGAGGGCGACTCGATCATGATCCGCAAGCTGGAGGCAACGTGTGCGTTCTGTGGATCGACCACAGACGTCACACCGTTCAAGGGCAGGGGTGTCTGCGCCACCTGCCGCAAGGCGATCCGCTAGAGCATCGCCTCGTAGAGAGTTCGTCTCGACACCCCCGAACGTTCGGCAACGATGCGGACGGCGGAAGACATCGGCTCGCCCTCCTCAACGAGGGTCCGAACCGCTTCAACCGCCGCCTGCATGTCGGGCGGTTGGGGGTGCGCTCTCGCGAGCACGATCGTGAACTCACCACGCTGATCCCCGGCAAACCGCTCGGCAGCTTCGCCGAGTGCGCCCCACCAGAGTTCCTCGTGGACTTTCGTCAGCTCTCTCGCGACGAAGATCTCGCGTTCTTCGCCGGCCACGGCCGCGATGTCCCTGAGATCGGCACCGACTCGACGCGGCGAGGCGAAGAACACCACCGTCCGGGATTCGATCGCGATGTCCTGTATCCTCGCTTGCCGATCGCGACCAGATCGGGGCAGAAAACCCTCGAACACGAACCGGTCCGAAGGCAGTCCAGACACCGCGAGTGCCGCCGTGACAGCGCTTGGACCCGGCACCACAGTGATCGGTGCTCCGACGGATCGAGCGATGTCAACTGCGCTCACACCCGGATCGGAGATCGACGGCATGCCGGCGTCGGTAACCAGGCCGACCGTTTCGCCTGACTCGAGCCGCCTGGCCAGTTCGTCGGCCCGCTGTCGTTCGTTGCCGGCGAAGTACGACCGTAGCGGGACGTCCACACCCAGCCGGTCCAGCAGGATCCGAGTGCGTCTGGTGTCCTCGGCGAATACGACATCGCACCCTCCCAGCGTTGCCGCGAGACGTGGCGCGGCATCATCGAGGTTCCCGATCGGGGTTCCGCAGAGAATCAGTGGCATCAGAAGTTGGGGAAGGCGGCCCGGGCCTTCTCCCCTGCTTGCTTGTCCCCCGCGGCGATGAACAGGACACTTGCGCCGTCCCTGGCAACGAACGCGTAGTCGTCGCCGGTGAAACGACCGGACCTGCCGGCAACGAGCCCCATGCCAGTTGTCACATAGTCGGTGAGCGCTGCCTGCATCTCCTCGGCATCCTGTTCGGTGTCTCCAACGTAGTGGAGGACGAACACGGCATCGGTGCCGTCCCACAGGAGCCGGTAGTGGTCGCCACCCCATCCGGTCGCTGCGACATCAGCCGCTCCCTGACCGAGGACCTGGGCGAACATCACGTTGAACAGCAACTCTCCCCACGTGGACTCCTCGACGTTCTCGTACCCATCGATGGGCGTGTCGGGCAGCCCAACCTCGACAGCCGGCTCCCTGGCGACGTACTTGTCCAGGTGCATCACCTGCTCGGTCGTCGTCGGCGGGTTCACGTAGGAATCGTCGATCTTCATGAAGCCGTCCTGCGGTGTCCACAGATCGTTGAGTAGCGTGAGACCCGCGTTGTAGGGAAAGACGAGGAGCTGCTGGACAAACACCGGTGCCGAGTCGAATACCCCGGTGTCCTGGCCGAGCGACTGCGTGATCACCGCCTGCTGCTCCGCCGCGGGCAATCCTGCCACGTAGTGGAGTTCGGTGAGGGTCGCGTCCCCTTCGGTGATCGTCTGCAATGCGGAGAGAGCGTCGTAGCGCTGGTCCCCGTCCAACGCGTCAGACAGGTCCGAGAACGAGTAGTGCTGATCCGTCAATGCGTGCGTGAGCTCGTGGACGAGTGTGACCTTCTGCGCGGCACTCAGCTCGGTCCCAGTGGCCGGTACGACCATCTCTTTTGTCTCACCGTCGTAGAACCCAAGTACCTGTTCCCCGTAGAGGTCCTGGTACAGGGCCAGCATGTCCGTCCCCTCGGGAACGAGACCAAGCAACACCTCGAGCGCTGTATCCCTTGCGATCTGGTCGGGATCGACGTTCTCGGCAATGAGTCCGCGTACGCGGTCCGCCAACTCCGACTTGTCGACGATGGTGACCGTCGGCGGGGTCAGGAAAGTGAGTTCGCGCACGGCCTCGGTCTCGGTGATCAGCTCGTCGACCTGCGCTCGGATGGCATCTTCAGGGGTGGTGGTCGTCGTCGGCCGCGTCGTCGTGGTCGGGATCGTGGTGGGAGTTGTCGTGGGAGCGGTGGTCGTCTCTGCCGTGATCGGGACACAGGACGCGGCGACAACCGCCAGCGTGAGAACCAGGATGCGACGCATTGCCCGAACCCTACACATGGACGAGGAGAAGAAAGGATGGCGTGCGCCACCCCAGGGTCACGCAGCTTGGGAAAAGATCGTTTCTCCGAGCAACAACCGCCCGGCATCGATCAGTCCGAGTCCGATTCGAACCCGAAGCGTCGGAGGTCGCGGTTCGACCAGCCGTCTTCGCTCGAGATCGTGCCTGATCTGCATCTCCCTGGCACGGACATATGGTTCTTGCATGGTGATCATGTGGTCTCCAGATAGATCTTCATGAGGCGAGCAGCCTCTTCCAGTGCGACTCGCCGCAGGCTGTACAGGGTGTGTCCCGACTCTGCGTCGATGGTCACCCTGACGAGCCCGGCTGCTCGCAGGATGCCGATGTGGTGGTGAAGGGTCGACTTGGCAACCCCGAAGTGGGCTGCGAGATCGTGCAGCGACTCCTCACTCGATGAGAGCCGGTGCAAAATGCGCAACCTTCGCTCATCCCCGAGCGCCCTGTGCGCCTTCACCAGCATCTGGGGAGGTGCGTCGGCGTTCTGGTCGAGAAACTCGTCGGCAACCGGGTGACACAGCACGTGGGTGTCGCGATGTCCGATGAGTACCGACCAGGGCCGCAGAACGACGGACGGAGCAAGCACCAGACGATTGACGTGTGCGGGGATGGCGTGATTCACACCGTTGGTCGCGATCTCGATCATGCGATCCACCGACGTCGTCGGAAGCAGTGCCCCTTTCGCCTCGGCGTCTCTGGCAATCGGTCCCCGGTGTTCCTTCTCGATGTCGGCGTATACGTCATCGCGATAGCGCCGCAACAGTGACGCAATACGGGCAGCGAACGTGCGACCTGGTATCACCATCAGCCGGCGGACGGAAGCGCTCCGATCTGGGAGCGTATCGCTGGTGAGCACGCGTTCGAGGGCATCGGCATCGCCTTCTGCCGCGGCCCGAATGACGGTTCGATCGAGATCCTTGGACTTCGCGTCGTGCGAGCAGGTCATATCGAGAAAGCATGTGCGAAGATCCACTCCGTCCGAGGCCTCCAGCCAGGCTGCGAATTCGTCCAGATCGCACGGCCCCGGAACCATCGGAAGTAGGTTGACCAAGGCGAGCCACAGACCCTCCGGCAGACTGTCGAACTCGCTACGCAACTCCGCCGGCAGGCGTTCTTCAAGTGCTTGAAACCAGGCGTTGCCCAGTTCGTAGTCGCTGAACGACTCGTCGGATGCCATCAGCCAGAGACTGAGCAGCATGTCATATACGGGGCTCGGATCGATCTCGACCGCCAACGGATGACGGGGTTCGGTCAGATCGCGAATCTTCGTACGAGGTTCCATGTGTTCGATATTATTCGAACGCAAGCCTCGTGTCAAGATGTTTCGAACTGTTCCACATTCGTCGTCCGACTAGATCCGGAACGCCCTCCACTCCTCATCGAAGCGTTTCTTGCCGTCCATGCCGTCGCGACTCGGCATCGCGAGTGCAACATCGGGTCCTCCTTCGGCGAAGAACCGTCCTCCTATCTCGGCACCCTGTTCATCCGAGAACGCGACGAAACAGTGACCGACCCCGTCGTAGGGGCCAGGTGGCTCGACCTCGTCGATCCGGGAGGCGATCACCCCGCCCGCCGTTCTCCCCTCGCCGGCCGCGAACACTCCCGCCTTGGGAAGCGCCGCTGTGCCGATCGGAATGACATTGACGTCTCCCACGGCGAAAACATTCGGAATAGACGTCTCGAGCGTCGTCCGGTCCACCCGTATCCACGGCGCGTCCTCCAGCAGGTTCGCGACAACACCCGGCGGTCGGTGGATCGGCACCGTGATCGGCACGTCTACCTGAAGTTCGGTTCCGTCGGCCAGCACCATCGAACCCGCATCGACCCTCGTCACCGCCGCCCGGGTGTGAAGCACGATGCCCCGGCGCGCCAACGTGTCTGTCATCATCGCGCTCGGTTCAGGTCCGGCGATGGCCATCGGGGCAGGGCCGGGTATCGCAACGTGCAACTCACAGAGATCCCTGATGCCCCGTTCCCGAAGCCACCAGTCGATCATCAGCATCATCTCGAACGGCGCAGGCGGACACTTGATCGGAGTGCCGGCGACCCCGATCGCGATCGTGCCACCTGTGAAGACCCCCAGCCGATCGTGGAGTCGCTCGGCCTGCTCGAGTTCGTAGAAGCTGTACCCGTCCCGAGCACCGGGCACCGCGTCCCAGTCATAGGAGCTCCCCAACGCGACCACGAGATAGTCGAATTCGAAGGGCCCCTTCGAGGTGCGCACGACATGGTTGGATAGTCCGATGCGTTCGATCTCGGCTTCGACGAACGTGACGGCTTCGAGGTCCCGGAGACGTCGCGCAACCTCGTGCCGTCGTCGGGTTCCCACCACGATGAAAGGGTTGTCGCCGGCCAGGTACCCGGTCTCCTGACGGTCGATGAGCACCACGGAGTGGGGGCCGCGTGTCGCGCGAAGCGCGACGGCGGCCGCCACACCGCCGAACCCGCCTCCCAAGATCACTACCCTCGCCACTCGTTCACTCCTGTTCTCCAAGGAGGCGGCCCCGGAATTCGCCGGCGCTGCGTACGAAGATCACTGTCGGCAATCCGTCGACCAGTTCGTCGAGGCGCCGGGCCGTCTCGAGTTCCTCGCCAGGTTGACTCGCCCGAAGCCCCATCAGCACGACGTCTGCGTTCTCGGACCGTTCCCTGATCAGATCCTGAACACTCTGTCCGCTTCTCCGCACGAGTACCTCGGTTTCCGCAGGGATCCGAGCTGCCCGAATGACCGTATCGAGCATTCTTGCGTTCCGTTCGGCCATCATCTCGCTCGACGCAATGCTCATGATCCGGATGGTGGCATCCCGCCACTCGGGGTTGAGTGAGATCAAGTGGGCGAAGAGCGCGAGCATGTCGCCGTTGTTCTGGAGCCCGCCCCACCAGACATGAATCCTGCGTCTCGCGACTCTCCTCCGCCTGTCGACGGGACGGCAGATGATCGCCGACTTGCCGACTTTCGCGAGGCGCTCGATGACTCGCAGCGTCGAAGCACGTCGATCGAGCTTGTCGCTGTAGCCAAACATGACGGTGTTCGACTCGATCCCGGCGATGCCATTGGCCTGAGCAACCGCAACCGCACCTTCGACGAAGTCGCCCACGATGTCCACCTCGGCAAACGCCACGACGCCGAGGTCGTCCAGATCCTCGTCGAGCTGGACCCGTCGCGTGATCACGGTACCGGCCTCGACATCGAGCGACCCGACACCGAGTTCGCACACGGTGAGGATTCCTCGGTCCTGTACGAGCCACGCCGCGAAGCGAGCCAGATCAGGACGCTTTCTCACATCTCCCGAGAACAGCAGGATGTTGGGGCGCCAGTTCCGAGGGTCGTTCGGAAGCCGTCGGAGCTGAATGACCGTCGACCGGACGAGCGACATCATCGCGCCCCTCCGAAGATCGCCCCACGGGGCAACGAGGGCCCGGCGACGCATGGCGAGGTAGACGCCGATTTCGATGACGATTGCCACCACGAGTGCAGCAGGGTTGATCAGGAACATCACCCAGAAGCACGCCCCGGCCCCTGCGAGAGAGATCGCCCAGTGGACGTTCATCGTCGGGCGGTATGAAGGGTCGGCGGTGAGATTCTCGACACCTGCAACGAGATTCACCATCCCGTAGGTGGTGAGGAAGAACATCGTGAGGACCGGGGCCACCGCATCGATCCCGCCCAGCAGTACCGCTGCCAGCGCAACGGCGAGGGAGGCGAGCAGTGGAACACCGGGACCCTTTACCTTGCCGAGTGGCGTCCCCAGCCAGCGGGGCAGGACACGGTCCGAGATCATGGCCTCGAGCGTTCTCGGCGCGGAGAGGACGCTCCCGACGGCCGAGGAGAAGATCGCCCCCCACAGCCCGGGGAAGATGAGGAAGCCGATGCCTCCGGCGATCGTGAACCAGATCAGGTGGTCACTGACCAACGTTGCGGGATCGGCGGCAAGGGCCAGCCCGATGACAACGATTACGTACACGGTGAAACCGACGAGTACGGCCGCGATGGTTCCTCTCGGGATCGATCGATCGGGCCGTTTGAGATCACCAGAGAGGCTGATCCCCGCGAGGATGCCGGTGACCGCGGGAAAGAAGACAGCAAACACGACCCAGAATCCAGGGGGCTCGTCGAACGCACTGGACAGGTGCACGACCTCGGGAGCGCTTCGGACGACGCCGATGGCGAGTGCGACCAGAGAGAGACCGATCGCAACCATGATCGGAACCTGAAGGCGGAGAGCGAGCCCGGCACCTCGGGCGGCGAGTAGTGCGACCACCATGACGGTCACCGCAGCGACGAGCCGTTCGGGGACGGCCGGCCACACAATGCTCAAGCTCTCTGCGAGACCAAACGAGTAGAGCGTCACCGACACCGCCTGCGCCAGGAAGAGCGGGATGCCGATGGCGGCGCCCACCTCGATGCCGAGACTCCGGGAGATGATGTAGTAGGCGCCGCCTGCTCCCACTCGCATGTTGGTTGCGACGGCCGACACCGACAGTGCCGTCGCGAGTGTGACGAGATTCGCGATGACGATGATGACCAGAGCACCGGTCAACCCGACACTGCCGACGACCCACCCTGCCCTCAGATACAGGATGACCCCGAGGATGGTCAGCACCGACGGCGTGAAGACACCGAGGAAGGTCCCCAGCTTCTCATCTCGTGACCGATCGGTCTTTGCCCGCATACCTCGGCACCGTCAGGGTACGGTCAGGCTAGTGGCAGCCTGATCCCGCAGAGGCTCACAGCTGGCCCGTGTCGGCTACCGATGCCAGATGAGTGGGATCGTCGAATCGCTCCAAGCGGAACGCTTCGGCGTAGGCGGGAAGCGACGAACCGGTTGCGTACAGAGCGACGAGTTCTGCGGCGGCCTGCGAGGCCATGATGCCGTACCCGGAGAGGGCGCCGAGCACGAACGCGCCAGGAGTTCCGAGCGGACCAACGATCGGGAGGTTCCCGGGCGTCTTCATGTAGTAGCCACCGTCGACGACCGATTGCGGAAGCCGGTCGAGGTACGGAGTGAGGGCGGGGATCATCGTTGCGAGTCCCCTGAGCACCACTTCGGCATACATCGAGTCGATGTGGATTGGGAACGTGGGACGCATGTCTCTGGCTTCGTACTCCCAGAGTCCGAGCACCCACGGCGAGTCCGGTCCGCCTTCGGGCCGGAGGTGCGCTCCCCCAGGCAACGACTCCAGGAGCGCAGGATCGATATCCCGGAGCGCCGTTCGCTCTTCGTCATCCCAAGTGAGCTGCTGCGGGTCCTCCCAGATGAGCAGTGGGGCGTTGCGTGGCACGAACCCCAGGTGATCCTTGAACGCGACCTTCAGATGAAGCTCGGCGCGCACAGGAAGCGACTCACCGAGCAGACCAACCGACTCCTGAATCATTGGACCGGTAGCGAGAACGACCTGAGGGGTTTCGATACGATCGCCGTCGTCCAGCACGACTGCGGTCACTCCATGCCGATCACGCTCGATGCCGACGACCGAACGGTGAACGAGCACGACGCCTGCCGATCTCGCTTCGCCGAGTAGCCGCGCACCGAGTTGCTGCGCGTCGAGCCACCCGGCCCTGCGCACATGCAGGGCCCCGACGACGTCTCGGTTCACCGCCGGCCACAGGCGGCCGATGAGGTCTGGATCGGTGATCAGATCAGCGCCCGAGTGGGCACGGCCCCACTCGCGAGCAGCTTCGCATGGAGCAGTCCCCGACAGGGGCCGGTGGACTCGGAGTTGTCCCGCGCCGGCTTGTGACACCGCGCGCGCACGCCGCTCGAACCTGTCGAGGCCTTCCTGCGACGCGGTGAAGTACACGTACCCGCGTTGGGTCAGAGGACACTCGAGTTCCTCGAGCAGATCGACCGACCTGTCCATCAGCGCAACCATCGCCGGCTGGGGCCACCAGTTCCGAAAACACTCGGTCGACTTGTCGCTCGTCAGAGACAGTGGTGGGCGAGGATCGCACACGACCACGTCTCGAACTCCGTGGCGCACCGCGAGGTGATACGCGGTGCTCACGCCGGCGATGCCGGCACCGACGATCACGATTTCGGCCCTCATCTGCCCACAGTACCTACCGGCAGTGGCGACTCGCCACAGTCCTAGGCTTGTAGTGACACGTAACGGGGGTTGCCATGATCATCGGAGTACCGAAGGAATCCACGAGCCACGAGCACCGCGTCGGGCTCACACCCGATGCCGCCGCCCACCTCGTCAGACTGGGGCACACGGTTGTGGTGCAGCGAGATGCCGGTCTCGATGCACGATTCACCAACGACGAGTACGAGCGTTCGGGCGCCAAGATCGTCTACAGCGCCGAAGAGGCCTACAAGAGGGCGGATCTCATCACCCGAATCGGCCCACTGACCCTCGCTGATGTAGACCTCCTCAATCCGGGATCCACCGTCTGCAGCTTTCACCACCTGGCGGTCGCTCCGAAGGCACTGATTCAAGGTCTCGTCACACACGAGATCACAACCATCTCGTACGAGCTGATCGAGGACGACACGGGCATGCGACCCATCCTCACGCCGTTCAGCGAGATGGCCGGCATGCTCGCCGTCCACCTCGCCGCGCACTATCTGCGCACCGACTCCGGCGGCAAAGGAATGCTGCTCGGCAATGTGACGGGGATCACACCACCGACGGTCGTGGTACTCGGTGCCGGCATCGCCGGTCGAACGGCGGCGTGCCATGCCCGCGCTGCCGGCGTGCGCGTCACCGTGATCGACACGGACATGGGGAAGCTCAGGAACGTCAGCGCACGATGCGATGGACAGGTCGCCACGGTGAATGCCAGTCTCGAGTCGCTCGAGAAGCACACGGCCACGGCGGACGTGCTGATCGGCGCGGTGCTCATCCCCGGGTCCCGCGCCCCCATCCTGGTCACCAGGGAGATGGTGCACGGGATGCCGAGCGGAAGCGTCATCATCGACCTCTCGATCGACCAGGGGGGCTGCGTCGAGACGTCGCGCCCGACGACACTCGACCAACCGACGTTCGTCGTCGATGACGTCGTCCACTACTGCGTCCCGAACATGACAGCGAGCGTCGCTCGTACGGCATCCAAGGCGCTCGCCAGGGCCGTCCTCCCGCAGCTCGAGTCCCTGGCGGACAACGGGGTCCGAGACGCTGTAACGACAGACCCTCACCTCGCCGCCGGGATCGTCTTCTACCGGGGGGCCATGGCCCATCCGCAAGTGGCCGCCGCGCAGGGCATGGAGGCGCGGGATCTGCAGGCACTGGTGGGAGGAGTGGAAGGATGAACTGGTTCGACGACTACCGATCCAAGCTCCAGACTCCGCAGCAGGCTGTGCACCAGATCAAGAGTGGCGACCGTGTGTACTACGGCGGCAACGCGGCAATCCCACAGGCGTTGGTTCGCGCCCTCGCAGGGCGAGCGGACGAGCTGCGCGACGTCCAGTTGAACCACGTACTGCTGGTCGGCGACGACCCCCTCTCCGACCCTGCCATGGCTCCGCACTTCAGACACAACTCGCTGTTCGTCGGGCCGGCCGACCGGGCTGCGGTGAACGACGGCAGAGCCGACTACGTCCCCATCTTCCTCCATCAGATCCCCCGCCTGTTCAGGGATGGAGTCGTACCTCTCGACGTCGCGATGCTCATGGTCTCGCCTCCCGATGAGCACGGGTTCATGAGCATGGGCGTGGAAACCTTGGCTTCGCAGGCGGCGAGCCAGTCGGCGAAGAAGGTCATCGTGCAAGTCAACACGAAGATGCCACGCATCCTCGGGGATTCGTTCCTCCACGTTGGGAGGGTCGACGCCATCGTCGAACACTCCGAGGATCTTCCGAGGCTCGAACCGAAACCGGCGACCGAAGTTGAACGCCAGATTGCCGCCCATGTGCTCGATCTGATCCCGGCAGGGTCCACCGTCCAGATGGGAATCGGTGGTATCCCCGACTCGGTGTACGAGGCGATGGAAGGAGACCTCCAGCTCGGGATCCACACCGAGATGTTGTCGGACGGGGCAATGGGCGCCATCGAGCGGGGCGTCGTCACCGGCACGCACAA
>CAZWHZ010000010.1:0-31828 GCA_964633745.1 uncultured Acidimicrobiia bacterium | reverse complement strand
CCTAGAAATGAGTGCTTCGTAATTGTATAACCTGAGTGCCCTATTGTCATATTCCACAGAATCGCCGGCCCAACCTCATGGAGGAGCCGTGGAAGCGTCGAAGGTTCGGTTGCGTCCTAGTTGGTCACCGCGAGCCTGGTGGCGAGTCGCCGCCCCAGAGCGTGTACCACGGGGACGAACGCGACGCAGATGACGGCCCCGATCGAAAGCGGCAGCCACACGTCCGCAAGTCCGGCGCCCTCGATTGCGATCTTGAACACCGGGTCGAGGAAGTAGTAGGTGGGACCGAGCCAGGCGATCCACTGGGGCAGCGATGGGAAGATCGGGAAGATCACCGGGAAGACGATCAGGAGGCCTGCCGACTTGAGCAGCGTGAACAGCATGGTGGAATCGGCGGCCACCGAGCCGAGGATCAGGCCGACCTCGGCCATCATGACGCCGGCAACCACAAGTGCTGTCAGCATCGCCATCGGGTGCAGGCCCCAGGCCGAGTTGAGGAAGAGCGTGAACACCCCGGTCAGGATGGCGAGTACGAATCCGAACATCCCTTTGGCCGTGAGGAGTTCATCCATCGTCGCCGGTGTAGTCAGGACGGCGTCGATCGTTCGAGTCTCACGTTCTTGGACGAGACTCATCGCCGGTATGAACGCGCCACCGATGACGACCGCGTAGATCATCAGCATGGGTAGGAGCCGCGTGACCAGGTCGTAGCCCTCTTCCCCGAGCGAGACCACGTTCACGTCGACGAGAGGCTGGTCACCTGCGATGCCTCGGATGAGGTCGAGTGCCGTGATCTCGACGATGATGCGGTTCGAGGCCAGGCTCTCCCCCGAGATGAACAAGTGGAGTTCAGGTTGGGTGCCCGACTGGACGGCGGCGTCGAAGCCTGACTGGAGAACGAGTCCGGCATCGAAGTCGTTCGCTTCGACCTTCTCCCGGAGTTCATCGGCCGAACCAAGGATGGTGACGTCGATGTCGTCGAGTTGTGAGAGTCGCGCGGTCAATACCGAAGCGCCTTCGTCGACCACGGCGAGCCGTGGCTGCGGCTGGAACAGCGATCCGAACACGCCTCGAACCAGAACCGTGAGCAGGACGGGAACGAGAACGGCCCACAACAACATGGGGGACCGCGGTCCGACCTGGATCTCGCGCCTGAAGAGGGCCAGGATCCTCATAGCGTCTCCACCTTCCGTTTGAGCATGTACACGCCCACGGCGAACACCCCCACGCACCAGGCGAGTGTTGTCAGGAGGAATGGGGCCGTCTCCGCCCACCCCGCTCCGTAGGCGCTCGCGCGCACGATGGCCTGTGTCATTCCATAGGACGGCAGAACCTTGATCCAGGGCGCTGCCGAGCCCGGGAACATCGCAGCCCCCGCCGGGATCATCATCGGGACGACCAACGCGACGCTCACCAGCAGGATCTCGATGAAGTCTCTGCCCGTCGATCCTGCGAGCAGCGCGAGTCCGGTGACGAGGAACGCACCGAGAAGCAAGGCGGCGAGCAGCACGAGCGGCTCACTGCTGAATGCCCTGATCGCCACCATCATGAGTACGACTTCGGTGAACGCGAGCGCGGTCCCGAGAATGGTCTTGGCTGCGAGAAAGTCCGCGGTTCTTGCAGGCGTGACCAGCACGGCCGTGACTGTCTTCGATCGAATTTCCTGGGCGATGAGTGAAGCGAGCGACATCATTTCCATCATGAGGAGGAACACGGCGAGCAGAGGTCGCATCTTGTCTTTGAGGGGCACCTGATCGCCGGCTCTGTCTGGACCGAGAATGACCTCGTTCTCGGCCGGTGGCGTGATCGGCAGCGTGCTCCCTGCGACCAGGAAAGCGAGTTCGCGCACGAGTCCGGACATCGCGGTACGCACGTCGGAGGTTGTTTCGGCGGGCACGTAGACAGTCACGGATGCTTCCACACCTAGTGCGATCGCCGGAAGAAAGTCGTCGGGGAAGTCGACTCCGGCTGCCAGATCTCCGTCTGTGACGGCCTTTTCGAGTGCGTCGGAAGTGTCGTACACCCGTAGGTCGAGCCCCTGCTCGTCGCCGAGCTGTGCCGCCAGGAGATCCGCGCCCACCCCGTGGACACCGAGATCGAGTGTCTCGTCAACACTGCTCGGGAGTGCCCAGAACAACGCCACGTAGGCAACGAGGCCCAAGATGGTTATGTACGCGAAGAAACGATCTCTCGACATCTGGGCGACGTCCTTGCGGATGATCGCCCACACGATCCTGATCATGCGTCGAGCCCTCTTCCCGCGAAGTGGATGAAGATGTCTTCCAAGGTCGCTTCTTGCGTGTGGATGGTCAGCAGCTCATGGGCAGCAACCGCCTGCCGGATGCGCTCGTCTGCGCCCGGCTCGTCGAGAAGAACGACCGTTTCGATGATCTGACCGTCGTTGCGTGCCCTGATACGCACCGACCTGTTTCCGTAGGTGAGCTTGAGGTTCTCCGGGGTGTCGGTCACCAGAACCCGCCCATCGTCGATGAAGGCGACCCGATTGGAGAGTTTGTCTGCCTCGGCCATGTCGTGGGTGGTGAGCAGGATCGCTGCTCCTCGATCTGCTTCCTCCTGGATCACGTGTCTGATCGCCTGCGATGACACGGGATCGAGACCGTCCGTTGGTTCGTCGAGGAGGAGCACGTCGGGGGTGTTGATGAGCACTCGGGCGATCATCAGGCGTTGCTTCATTCCCTTCGAGAACTCAGCAACCCGATCGTTGCCGCGGTCGGCGAGATCCACACGATCCAGCAACGCGTCGGGATCGAGATCGGAAACCCCGAAGAGGCGGCCGAAGAACACGAGGTTCTCCCGTGCCGACATGTTGCTGTAGAGGTTCTTCTCTTCGAATGCGACGCCCATACGCGCCTGAATCTTCGATGCTTGGGACGGCATCGGCATGCCGAGGATCGTGATGGTCCCTGTCTCGGGACGTAGCCGACCGGTGAGCATCTTGATGGTGGTGGACTTGCCGGCTCCATTCGGTCCGAGGAATCCAAGCGTCTCACCTCTGGCCACGGTGAACCCGACCTCGTCGACGGCAGGACGGCCATCGTACGCATAGCTGATGCCATCAACCACGATCGCCGCAGAATTCATGAACGATCTCCTCCTCCGGCCTTCGCTCTCAAACGCTACCACCGAGTGTTTCTGCCTGGCAGACGGTCGCCTCGTCGGTACCCTGGACAAATGAAGGAGCGCAGCAGCATGCGTGACTGGGCAGTGGCCGGCATCGCGTTGGCGTTGTTCGTTCTACTGGCGATTGCCGCGATCGGGGCCGGTCGAGTTCCCTCCAGCTCGGGTGATGCCCAGCTTCCTATGGACGGTCACACGATTCAGTGGGTCATCGTCGACACGACGTGGATTCTGGTGGTGATCGCAGCGATATGGCTGATGCTGCCTCACAAGGGAGCAAAGAAGCGGCGCCCCCAGGTGAAGCGGACATCGTGGATCACCGCCGTGGTTGTTCTCACGGTCATGTTCTTCGTGTTCCTCGAGCTCGGGAAGATCACTCGACAGGTAGAACCGGCGATCGAAGGAACCGTCGTCTCGCTTCCGGACGCCGTCGCTCCGCACTCGACATCACTCCCGCCGGCGTCAACGGTGCCCGCAGGCCCTCCCAACGTCCTGTTGTTCGTCGTCGGCGGGGTACTGCTCGTCGCCGCGGTGGTCGCAGCCACACGAAAACCTTTGGAGGAGACTCTCGATGTGGCGTCGCCCGAGGTGTCGACTGTCTCAGGAGTTCTCGACGACCTCCTTGCAGAACTCGAACGATCGCCAGATCCTCGCCAGGTCGTGATCGGTGCCTACGCCCGCATGGAACAGGCTCTCGCCCGGGATGGCACGCCACGCAGGCGGTCCGAGGCACCACTCGAGTATCTGCAACGCGCCCTGGAGCGTCTCCAGGTCAGCTCGCGGAGCGTCGCTCGCCTGACCGATCTCTTTGCTGAGGCCAGGTTCAGCCCTCACGAGATCGACGAGACGATGTCGTCTGAAGCGAAAGCGGCGCTGAGGGACGTGCGAGGCGAACTGGGAGCGTCGGCATGAGGAGGGTGGCCGTGGTGACGATGCTGGTGGCACTTGTGCTTTCGGGAATCTACGTCTGGCTGTCCGGGTTCGCGGAACTCGCCGCCTACGAAGTGCTCGTCGTTGCGATGGGGATGATCGCGCTGATCGCGGTGGGCATACCCGTCCAAACCGAGCCACGGAGACCGACCGCTGTGGTCGCTCGTCTTGTTCCTCCGCAGCTCTACCAGATAGAACGGATTGTTCGGTTCTCGACGTCCGCAGCAGTCGATGCCGATCGACGCCTGTACCCGATGCTTCGCGATCAGGCTCGGGAGTTGCTGCTGAGCCGCAGCGGGATCGCGTTCGAAACCGAGCCTGAACGTGCCAGGTTGCAGCTCGGTGATGGCGCGTGGGAATGGGTCCGGCCAGATCGCCCGGTGTCGGTAGATCGAACCGCCCCCGGTGTGGGTCTAGAGGACATCGAGATCGTTGTGAGATCCATCGAGCAACTCGTCGATCGGTAGGCTGCTCGGGATGGCGAACGGACTCGACCAGGTTGCGGCGCTCGGCAGTCGGATTCTCGACGAGATCGAACGCGCAGTGATCGGGAAGCGATCGGCTCTCGAGCTGCTTCTGCTGGCGGTGCTGTCTGACGGACACGTGCTGATCGAGGATCTCCCCGGCCTCGCCAAGACCCTGATGGCCCGTTCCCTCGCGCAGGTCACCGACCTCGGCTTCAGCAGAGTGCAATTCACACCGGACCTCATGCCCATGGATGTGACCGGCTCGATGGTGCTCGGGAGGTCGGGTGATCTGGAGTTTCGGCGCGGGCCTATCTTCACCAATCTGCTGCTGGCGGACGAGGTGAATCGCGCTCCGGCAAAGACCCAGGCTGCTCTGCTGGAGGCCATGCAGGAGCGGCAGGTGACGGTCGATGGAGTGACCCACCCGCTCGAGCCTCCTTTCATCGTCATCGCCACGCAGAACCCAATCGAGTACGAAGGCACCTACCCGCTGCCGGAAGCGCAGCTCGATCGGTTCCTGATGCGCCTGTCCGTCGGGTACCCGAGTGCAGATGACGAGGTTCGCGTACTCGAGGATCGGATGGCGCGCCGATCTGACGAGATCCGGCTCGACCGTGTCGTGGACGCTCCGACATTGAGAGCGATGCAAGCATCTGTGGAGCAGGTTCATGTGTCGCCGCCGGTTGGGCGGTACATGGTCGATCTGGTCGGCGCGACAAGGTCACGAAAGAGGGTGCAGGTGGGTTCGAGCCCAAGGGGATCGCTTGCGCTGATGAAGCTGGCTCGGGCCAAAGCGGCCATCTCCGGTCGTGATTTCGTCACGCCCGACGACGTCAAGCACGTAGCCGTCCCGGCCTTGGGCCACCGCATCATTCTCCGTCCGGAACTGTGGATTCAGGACGTGCGAGGCGACGATGTCGTCGAGGAGTGTCTGGACACGGTGCCCACCCCGCCGTCGGTCCCCGAGTGACGAGGCTCACCTCTCCGAGGCTCCGTTCGTATCTGGTCGTCGGCGTCGTTTCGCTGGTCGGCGGCCTCGCCGTGGGAAGCCCGAGCCTCGTCGTTCTCTCGACGCCCTTCATCCTCTTGAGCGTGGTCGGTCTTCTCTCCGTTCGCGACGTTTCGATCACGGTCGCCGCCGCACTCGATGAGGATCGAGTGATCGAGGGTGACGAGGTTCGCTTGATCCTCCAGGTCGGCGCCGGCCGACCAGCAACGGTGTCCGTTGCGTTGGACCTTTCCTCAGGGTTGTCGGTCAAGGCGGTTCAGGACGATCCGGCCATCGTTGTCGTGTTCGAGGATGGCGTGACGGTGAGGGCTCCTCGAGATCGAGTCGAGGTGGTGCTGACCTGCGATCGGTGGGGAGCGTACCGTCCAGCATGGATCAGCGCCGTGGCGCGGGCCGGGCTGTCCTTGTTCGTTCAGAAGAGAACGTTTCCCGTCGACCTCGAACTGCGCGTCTATCCGACCATCGACACGCTTCGTCGGCTGTTCGAGCCAGTTGAAACACAGCTTGGGTTTGGTGACTTGGTATCGCGACAGAAGGGCGATGGGCTCGAGTTCGCAGACCTTCGACCGTTCGCTCCTGGCGACGACTTCCGACGGATCAATTGGAGGGTCACCGCCTCAGGTCGAGGAGTCTGGGCCAACGACCGCTACCCCGAACGCAACAGCGACGTGGTCTTGTTGGTCGATACCTTGGCACTGGCCCGGCGCGGTGTTCCCGAGGTTCTCGACCTTGCGGTGGAGGCGGCCGCCGCGATCGCCGCAGCACACCTCGCCCGGCATGATCGTGTCGGTTTGATCTCGTTCGGCGAACCGATCCGCTGGATCGAGGCCGGAATGGGCGACATTCAACGGTATCGCATTCTCGACACACTGATGGAGAGCCATGTCAGACGGCAGCTCCTGTGGCGGGGCGTCCGGGTCGTCCCACCTCACGCGCTCCCGGCACAGGCACTTGTCGTCGGTATCACTCCGCTCCTGGACGACCGTGCCATCTCGGTGTTTTCAGAGCTGCGGGGGAGGGGGTTCGATGTACGCATCATCGAAATCGCTCCAGAGGAGTTCGTACCTCGCTCCGTATCCGCGACGACCGACCTGGCGTGGCGTATCTGGCGCCTCGAACGAGAAGCAACGAGGAGCCGATTCGCGCGCCACGGGATCCCACTTGTCCGCTGGGATCCGGGCACCTCGCTCCAGGCTGCGCTTGTCGCCATCGAGCGACGAGACCGGGGAGCGCGCCGTGCGTAGGGCCGCGTGGATCATGCTCATTGTCGCGACATTGGTGATCACAGGCGGGGTCGCGCTCGTCGCCGGAGCCGGGGCTCCGGCTCTCGGGTTGCTTTCGGTGGTCGTGATCATCACGATGGCGGGTGGTCTGCTGGCGGGCGTCCCGTGGTTGATTACCGCCGCCCTCGGGTTGATCGTCGTTGAAATCGGCTCGGCTTTGGTCGGGGGTTCGCTATCGGAGAGTTGGGTTCCCGGCCTGGCCGTCGGCCTGTTTCTCGCCGTAGAGGCCTCGACGGTCGCGTTGGAGACGTCGGGTGGTGTGATCGCGCCGCATGAACCGGTGGGCCGGCGGCTGCTGGCTATCGCAGCCACGGCTGGGATGGTCGGTGCAGTCGCGGCGGTGGCAGCGATCCTTGCCGGGGGAGCCGACCTTCCAGGCACATTCACACAGATTGCAGGGGTGACGGCCGCGGCGGCAGTTCTTGCGACGCTGGCGCGTCTGATCGAGAGCCGGCTCTAGCGTCGCCCGGATAGCCGAATGCGAGCATCCGCTCGGCGATCTCATCGACAGCCGTACTCCATGTGCTGATCTTCGACAGGTGACCGGAAGGCCCTGAAACGTTCCAGTGGTAGCCGTGCGGTGTGTGGTGCCGCGTGGAGGCGTCGGCTGAGCAACCTCGCCAGACCAGACCATCGGCGATGTCCTTGCGGCCGGTCTCATCGATGCCGGGTGTTGAGGTCTTCGGTGGCCTTTCGAGTCGAATGTACCGGTGAACTGATTGCTCGGATCTTGGTTGTAGTCTTCTGAAACATGTCCACCTCCCATCGTCGCCGCAGCACGCGGGGTCTCGTCGCCGCCTTCTGGTCTGCCGTGCTTCCAGGGCTCGGCCAGATCATGATTGGACGGACTCGTCGGGGCCTCTCGATGATCGCTGTGACGGCCGTGCTGGTCGTGGGCGGGGGACTCATGGTCGTCTCCAACACCACCGCACTCTTGGAAGCGGTCGTCCAGCCGAAGATCCTCATTACGCTGTTCTTCGGCAACATCCTCGTGCTTGCCTTGCGCATCGGTTCCTCGATCGACGCCTATCGGCTCGGTGTGGACTTGCCGGGTGGCACACTCCGCGATGAAACGGCGGGGCTCCTGGTGATCCTGACTGCGATCATCCTCGTCACTCCACACGCGTATCTCGGGTACGTAGATCTCGTGGCCCATCGGACGCTCACCTCGGTGTTCGGTCAATCGACAACGACCACAGCGACGACATCGTCGGATAGTGGGACCACCGGATCGACGGATCCAACGGGTTCAACGGTGGCCGACTCGACGTCGACGTCGACGACAACCACGACCCTTCCACTGTGGGCCGGTACCGAGCGGCTGAACATCCTTCTGATGGGAGGCGATGCCGGCCCGGGCAGAACCGGCATCAGAACCGACACGATGATGGTTGTCAGTATCGACCCGGAGACGGGCGATACGGCGATGTTCCAGGTTCCACGCAACTTCGGGAACATGCCGCTGCCGCCCGAACTGCACCTCAACGACTGCAACTGCTTCTCCGATATCTCGAACGCGCTGTATCAGTACGGACAGCAGCACCCGGAGATGTACCCGGACGCTCAGGATCCCGGCGCAGCATTCATCATGGCATCGTTTGAAGAGCTGCTCGGGATCCCCATCCACTACTACGCCCTCGTCGACTTGAACGGGTTCGTCGACATGGTTGACGCGTTGGGTGGTGTCACCATCTACGTACCGCAGCGCGTCTATGACGAGAACTATCCGCATGAGGACGGCACCTTCGAGAAGATCGATATTCCGGTGGGTGAGTACCACATGGATGGTCACCTCGCCCTCGCGTATGCCCGCTCCCGACACTCGTCGGACGACTACAACCGGATGGGACGCCAGCGATGCGTACTCGAAGCCATGCTTCAAGAGGCCGATCCTGTCACAATGGCTCTCCACATTGGATCGATAGCCGACGCCGTGACGAAGTACATAACGACCGATATTCCGATCGATCAGCTGCCGAATCTCGTGAGGCTGATGCCGAAGATCGATACGTCCAAGATCGTCAGCGTGCGCTTCATCCCGCCGGACTACGTTGCCGGATATCGTCCAGATAGGTACTCGATCCCGGACATCACCAAGATCCAGGCGACAATCAACATCGCCACAACGCTCTCACCTGAAGAGGCGATGGCTGCGCTGGGCCTTCAGCCGCTGACATCGACCTGCGGTGCCCCTGAACCGGCGACAACCACGACGGCCTCTACGACAACGACGGGCGCAACGACCACAACGACGACGGCCACGACCTCCACCACCACACCATGATGATCTGGAAGACCGAATTCGGGCGGTTCACCATCTACGGGATCGAAGATGGGTGGATGCTTCGTGACCCGATGGAATTCATGCCGGACTCCGACCCCGACGAGTGGGCGGCGCACCCGGAGTTCCTCCAGGATGGCAAGATCAGGGTGAGCCTCGGATGCTTCCTCGTTGCAGGACCGTCGGGCCTGGTGATGGTCGACACCGGCCTTGGTGAGCCGCCCGATCCGCGCATGGTGTCGGGGAAGATGCCGGAGGCCCTCGACACCGTTGGTGTCCGGCCGGACGAGGTCGAGATGGTCATCCACACCCATCTTCACGTCGACCACATCGGTGGCAACCTCGACGGCTCTGGCAGTCCGTTCTTCCCAAACGCGCGTTTCTACGCGCACTCGGCAGAACTCGACTACTGGCTGACACTCGAGGGTCCGAGAGGAGATCGTATTCGAAGTGTCTTCGAACCTCTGGATGGGATGGTCGAGGCGATCGGTGGCGACCAGGAGATCGCCTCCGGCGTTGCGATGGTCGAGTCGTTTGGTCACACGCCTGGACACATGTCGGTCGAGCTTCGGTCGGAGGGGATGCGCGCGGTGTTGGCGGGTGACGCAACGCACCATCCGCTCCAGGCTGCACACCCGGAATGGAATATGGCGGCCGACTACGACACAACACGTGCCGCCCGGTCTCGACGGTCGCTCTACGAGGGACTTGCGGCCGATCGTGGACTGCTCGGCGCCGGCCACTTCCCGAGGCCTGGCTTCGGTTCGGTCGTCGTCGATGAGAGCGTGCGGATATTCGTCCCGGCACAGGTGACCGAGCTGTAGGCGGGCTATGCCCGCAGTCCTCAGTCTTGAGTCTTCAGTCGTCAGTCAGAACGCGGCCTGTGCGCGTTCCGGCACTGTAGGGCGCGTTCCTACCGACGACCGAAAACGGCGGGCCTCGCCCGCAGTCTTGAGTCTTCAGTCGTCAGTCGGAACGCGACCTGGACGCGTTGTGCCACTCGGGGCGACGTTCCTACCGACAACCGATGACCGAGAACCGAGAACGGCTCGCGGTGCGAGCCTCACTCACCCGGGTTTCGGAACAGCGTCGGCACCGTTGCCGCGAGGATCCGAAGATCGAGGAGGAGGGACTTGGTGCGAACGTACTCGCCATCGCTGTCGTTTCGTTGCTCCGGTGAGATGGCGTCTCGTCCGCGTACCTGAGCGAGCCCGGTGATACCTGGCCTCACAAGTTGACGGACCGGATCCCCCAACGTCTCGGCTTCGGCAGGTACCAGTGGACGTGGCCCCACGAGGCTCATGTTGCCCCTGATCACGTTCCAGAGATTCGGCAGTTCGTCGAGCGATCCTCTGCGCAGGAAACGGCCGACCCGTGTGATCCGGGGGTCCGCCTGGATCTTGAGCTTCGGTGCGTCGGGGGTGAGCCGCTCGAGATGATCGAGATGGAGCGATTCTCCGGCCTCGTGGTGCATGGTGCGGAACTTCACCATGCCAAACAGCAGTCCGTTCAGTCCCACTCGCTCCTGCCGGAAGATCGCGGGGCCTCTCGAATCGAGCTTGACGATGACCGCCACGACGACGAACACCGGAAGGAGCAGCAACGCGAGCGGAATGGCTATGACGAGATCGAGTGCCCGTTTCGCCGTTCGGTACCTCCACCCCTGCTCCAATCGAGCAGCGGCTGCCGACAAGGCCACGATGGCGGCGACTTCGCCACTCAGGAAAGCAACGCCTATGCGTATCCCGATGTCGCCGGAAACGAGCAGCAACCCTGCCGCAGCGACGACGACGCCCACTACCCATGCGATCGCGAGTCTGCCGGTATCACCTCTCGCGACCAGGATCTGACCAAGGAACAGCGACGATCCGGCGAGCGTCACACCCGCCGACGCGAGCATCGCGAAGACCGGATCCGGACGGAACCCCTGGCCGAACAGCGTTTCGACGATCGGTGGTCCCAGCCAGTATCCGAGTAGTGCCGCCGGAATCGCCGTCACGATCCCAAGACTGAGGAGGCGGAACACCCATCTGTTCAGCAGGACGTCTCTTCCTTTCTGAGCGAGCGCCGTGAACGGCGGCAGGGCGCGGGCAATCAGGTTGTAGCCGAACGTGAGCGGGGCCCTGGCCAGCGTGAACGTGACGAACACGATGGAGATGGTCGCCGTGGTCGCTCCCAGAATCCCGGCAACGAGCGTTCCCGACAGCAGCAGCACCTGAGATGTCGCCGCAGCGAGGATGAACGTGCCGAGAAAGCGCACAGGGTCTGTCCGCTGGTGGGGGATCGACCCTATGCGCAGCGATGACGGCCAAAAGAAGATGACGAGCGGTCCAATCGCAAGCGCGACGGCGAACGCCAGAGGGCTGACGGCAGCGAGGAGAACGACCGCAGCAAGGAGAACTCGCAGAATCGCCGCTCCACCACCTGCCTCTCCGTACGCGCGAAACCGACGATGGCCGGCCAGCGTGCCCCGGCCATGAACGAACAGGGCGTGGGTGAGCACGGTTGCGCCTGCGAGGTATGCGAAACGGACGTCGCCGTTGAAGAACCGTTCCCTGCCGATGAGTCCCACGGCGAAGGCGACGAGGGCTGTCAGGACCACCGTGGCTCGAGCGGTGCGTACCGTCGATCTGGTCAAACCGCCATGAATCGTGATGGAGCGGATCACGAGCTGTTCCACGGGTAGGAGCACGATGATGAAGGCCAGGAAGTGGATCGTGAGCAGTGAACCGATCGGTGCGAATTCGTGCGTACCGAAGGAGCGGCCACCGAGGAGTTGGTATGCGTAGTTCCCGATGCCCGCCACGAGCGTGCCGGTGATCATCGCCGCGGTCCCGTCGCCCGCGTAACGTCGAAGTGCCGAGTCTCTCACAGATTCGAAAGCGTAGTGGTGCCGAGGTTCCGTTCCGCTTCACATCGGGTCGGAAGCTGCCCGCTCTCTCCTCGCGAGGAAGAGGAACGGTATCGATGCTGTCTGAATCGCCGCTCCTACGAGATAGGACGCCGAATAGCCATGGACATCTGCCACCCCGCCCAGTGCCGGCTGGATGGCGACCCCACCTGCCGACCCCATGAGCGAGTCGAAGGAGAGCACCGTCGCTCGCTGCTCCGAGGGGATCTCCCGGTTGATGAAGGCCTGGCGCATCGGAGTCCCCGGCGCCGATGTGAGTGCCCACACGGCGAGGAGCCCGATGGCGAGCGCGAAGTTGGACGCCATACCTATCAGCGCCAGACCGACTGCGGTGATGCCGGCGACGACGATGAGAACGGTCGTTCGTCGGGCGAATAGCTTCCTGACGAGCGGAACCGCCAGGCCTCCGGCGATCTGCGCGCCGGCAATGATCGCGGCCGCCAGACCGGCGATGCCGAAGGCGTTCTCATTGCCGTACAGCTGCAACAGGTAGGGCTGCATCGCATAGAAGGCGTAGATGCCGACGCCGGACGTGAGTGGGGCCGCGAACATCAGCCACCGCACGGGACGATTGCGAAGCCCGTTGTCGATCGACGCTTTCAGGATCCTGCGTGTCTCATGAATCGCGCCACCTCCTCGGACCGGGGTGAAGCCCAAGTCTTTCATGACGAAGAACGCTGTGATGAAGGAGGCGGCAAGCACGACCGCACGGATCACATACGGCACGCCGAGGTTGGTGGCCTGTGCGATGAATCCGCCGGCGACGGATCCTGTGAGCATCGCCGCCCCTGCAGCGATCTGCCCTTTCGCGAACACCGACTCGAGGTCTCCCTCGTAGCCGGCATAGGAGAGGCAGTCGACCAGCCAGGCGTCCACTGCGCCTGAGAAGAAGGTGAAGCCGAGCCCGATCAGGATCGAGGCTGCCGCCCATCCCCAGAACGGTGCTCGAATCTTCCACATCAACAGGTACAGCAGCGTCGACGCCAGTAGGGTCGCCGAACCGAGGAGGAACGACGTGCGCCTGCCACGCGTGTCGGCGATGACACCGGTGGGAATCTCGAACAGCACCTGGCCGGCCGTGAAGAACGCATTGGCGGCAAACGCCTCGACGTTGCTCAATCCGGCGGAGAGGAGGAAGAGAGTGTTGATTCCCCAGATGAACGATGCTGCGAGCGTCGAGAGGAGCGTGAGCGTCACGTATGTCCTGCCCACCGACCGTATAACTGAAGCCTCTTCCACCCTCGATCAAGCTAGTGCCAATCCGGAAGCTGTGGGTGAGTTCCCGCCTGTGGTTGACTGTCGACCATGAAAGGGGCGAAATCGTTGATTGGTATCGGCCTGTTCGCCGTTGCCGTGGCTGGTGGATGGTGGCTCGCTCGGGTAGCGGTAGGTGTCGAGGGGCCGACAACCACGCTGGTCGCCGCCGCCACAACCACGACATCCACCTCGACGACGGCCGCCCCCACCACTACGACGGACGAGACCTCGACGACCACGACCACGATCCCGTTCGCCCGTTTCGGGGATGCTCGGACTGTCGGACAGCAGGTCGGGTCGGTCGACGGCCTGACGATGTTCCGAGGCAACCCGACGCGCACCTTCTACGGGGAGGGTCCCGTTCCGAGCGACCCCGTGGTTCTGTGGCAGTACCCGGACTCGGCTATGTGCGGCCGGTCAACCGTCGCCGGCGAATCAGACGTTTGGTGCGGGACGGGCTGGACGGGACAGCCGGTGGTGTGGACTCGACCGGATGGTGTCACGGAAGTGATCATCGGCGCGTACGACCACGCTCTGCACTTCATCAACGCCGACACCGGCCAGGACACGCGAAAGCCGTTCGTGACGGGCGATCTGGTCAAGGGCTCAGGTTCGCTCGACCCTGACGGATACCCGCTCTACTACTTCGGGTCGAGAGACAACAACCTTCGCATCCTTGCCCTCGACCGCGGGGATCCCGTCGAGCTGTGGTCGGTGAATGCCAACGTCGTGCACGGGATGTGGAACAACGACTGGGACTCCGACCCGGTGATCATCGACGACATCATGTTCGAAGGCGGAGAGAACAGTTACTTCTTCGCTTTCAAGCTGAATCGTTCGTACGACGCCAACGGTCATGTGACGGTCGATCCGCAACCGCTCGTCGAGATCCCGGCGTTCACCGATGAGCTCGTTCGGACGTTCGGAAGGGCGCAGAGCATCGAGATGTCGGTCGCCGTGTACGAGAACAGGGTGTACTTCGCCAACTCGGCGGGCAGAGTGGTCGGGCTCGACCTGTCGCAGATCGATGATGGGATCGCGCCGGTCGTGTTCGACTACTGGGACGGTGACGACACGGATGCGACGATCACCGTCGACGCAGAAGGGATGCTCTACGTGGGCATCGAGGAGGAGACGTTCAACGCCCGATCGAAGGAAGTCGGTCAGATCATCAAGCTCGATCCGTACACGGACGGCGATCCGCGCGTGTGGGGTGTAGCGGTCCCGCCGGCCAGTTCGGGAGACGTTGGCGGGGTGTGGGCGACTCCAGCGCTGGGAGACGGTGTCTTGTACGTGGCGACTCATCCGGGGAAGCTCCTCGCGATCGACACAGAGACGGGTGAGGTGACCTGGAGCGATGAGATCGGCTGGCACGCATGGTCATCGCCGGTGGTGGTGGACAGCACGCTGATCCAATCGGTCAATTGCGGTGTCGGAGGAGCGTTGCGTGCCTACGACCTGTCGGACCCGCGCCAACCTCAGGAGATCTGGCAGACGGCGGCGGTCGGAGGATGCATCGAGTCCACACCCGCCGTGTGGAAGGGGCGGATCTACGTCGGCTCGAGAGATGGCTACTTCTACACGTTCGGGACCAAATAGTCGGGCCGCCCTCTTTGGGGTCGGCCCGACTACTTGGGGAAGCCTTGCGTCAGACTTCTGTCTCTTGTGAAGTCTCGCTCCGGCGGCGAAGTCCCGATCCTGCAACGAGAGCTCCAAGGACGATCACAGCTGTCGGCCACATCCAGCGGGGATCGATGCTCAGAGGGGTGTGTCGGTGAGGAGGACGGGGATCGCCGGCACGAGGAACAGGAATCCGAACACGAGCGAGATGAGATCGAGGGGGTGTTGTTCCTTCATTTTGCCTCCTGGGTGACGACGATTGGATCGCCCCCACACGGCGCCGATGATGAGGCCGCCGCCAATGATTGCGAGCGTCGCAGCGAAGTAGTGCTGGGCGAGCGGGTGGATCACACCGGCGTTGTCGAGCAGAGCCAGCACGCCGACTCCAACCAGGGCAGCCGCCAGCGTGAATCGGCCAAGATTCGACCTTGGTCTCGGAGCGCGTGGGGCTCGAGGTTCACTGTCGGTTCGTTGACGAGGGGTGTAGCTCGAAGCCGCGGGGAACGCTCGAGACGTTGGTTCCGTCCGGGGCTTGCGGTGAGATCCGAGATCTCCGCGATAGATCAGTACGCCAAGCACCAGGAACAGAAAGGCCCAAATGAACCCGGTGTCGATGTGGAATCCTGACGCCAGGATCAGGACGCCGATGATGACCAGAGTGACTCCAATCCATGCCGGACCGGCCGCGATCGTTCTGACCCACCGCTCTCCTATCGACTCGTCCGCTCCCGCCTTCGGGATGAGGATCCAGCCGGCGAGGTAGGCGACGAGGCCGAATCCTCCGACGAAGGTCGTTGCGATGAAGGCGAACCGAATGAGCCACGGCTCGACGTTGAAGTACTCGGCGATTCCTGCTGCGACCCCTCCGAAGATGCCATGCACGCGCCGGACCGGAGGTCGGTCGGTTGTCGACGCTTCGCACTCGCTCAATGTGTGCCTGACTGATGTGGGTGGGGGCCCGGTTCGCCCAGTAGGCTCGGAGGCCCGAGTCGGAGGACGAGCTGACGACATGAGGACGATGCACTACCTCCTTGTATTGGGCCTCGCCCTCACGGTCACCGGGATCGTCGCTCTTGCCCACTACTTCCTGAGGACCAGCGGGAGGCTGCCAGACTTCTTGAGGAACGACACCCTGTCTCCACGAGGCGAGCTCATCGTCGCGATCGTGCTGGTCGTGGTGGGACTACCGCTGCTGTTGATCGCCTTCAACAACACCTGACGACATCTCGACGACGCACTACCTCCGTCTGGGCATCATCCTCACGGTCACCGGGATCCTCGCGCTTGCCCACTATGACAGGCAATGGGACCCTGCCGCGAAAAGCCGATCTCATCATCGGAGTCGTGCTCGTCGTGTTGGGAGTACCGCTGCTGATAGTCCGGCGCCAACGGTCGGGCAGCCCATAGCCGGCACTATGCGTTCTCATCAGATGACATTCCTGCACACTCGCACGACCGGAGATGATCTCGTCCGCTCACCAGCTGCTTGCCGGCGGCTGTCCGGTTCCCTATAGCCACCTGACCCGGCACCAGGCACGCCGGCCACACGAGGGGCAGGTCATCCATCGGTTGAACCGTGGTCCGGGAAGCCAGACGGTGAGTTTGGTGATGCTGATGATGGCGTCGGCGATGGGTACGCGACTCGTCTCGCCACACTTGGAGCACTCGATGGTCACTCCATCGGGAGGCCGTGTGTGGTTGAAGACCGCCTCAGGACCGTCCTCGTCTCCGGGGATATCCACCGCCGGCATCTCAAACAGCGCCCGTTTGCCTAGTGGGTCCTCTCTCACAGCCGTTCCTCGATCGACTCGGCGACTTTCCGGTAGGCGGCCGCCGCTCGAGAGTTCTTCGCGTAGGTGAGGACCGTCTTGCCGTACTCCGGCGCTTCGGCAACCCGCACCGTCTTGGGAATCGGCGGAGGGAGCACGTCGATGCCGAAGGCCTCAGGGAGTTCCGCGAGGACTCGACGTGCCAGATTGGTGCGGCCGTCGTACATCGTGACGATGGCGCCGAGTACATGGAGGTTCGGGTTGGTGTACGAGCGGACGTCGTCGACCGTCTCGAGCAGCTGTCCCACACCCCGCCGGCTCAGGGTTTCTGGCTGCACGGGGATGAGCAGATGGGTCGCCGCGGTCAGCGCGTTGATCGTCAGGAGTCCAAGCGACGGGGGACAATCGATGAGTACGAGGTCATACTCGGACCGCAGCGGTTTCAGGACGCCTTCCAGAACATGCTCGCGTCCGGTCTTGGTGAGCAGATGGATCTCCGAGCCGGCGAGATCGATGGTCGACGGCAGCAGGTCGGGACCCTCCCGCTCGATCCGGGCCTTGCCGGCGGTCGTTCTACCGAGCATCACGTCGTGAATGGACAATTCGAGCTCATCGGCGTCGATACCCATCGCGTAGGTCAAGCATGATTGTGGGTCGAGATCGACGAGCAACACGTGTGTACCGCGGGCCTCGAACGCCTCACCGAGCGTTTGGACCGTGGTGGTCTTGGCGACGCCGCCCTTCTGGTTGGCGACCGCAACGATCCTCATGAGACGAGTGTAGGTGGGTGCTGGAGAGGCTTCCGGTAGACGGACACATGCACGTCACTCGACGATGTGAACAGGCTCCGATCCCAGCCGGCCCACCGGTGCTCCAGCTCGAGCCCAGCGAGCCTCCCCATGAGATCAAGTTCGGCCGGGTACGCGTACCGGACCGAAACCGGGTAGAGGTTGATCGAATCACCGGTGACGATCATGTGCTGGGAGTCCACCCGCTGGTGGGCCTTGTCATGGATGCTCGCGTCGAGCTTGATCCTGTCGGTTCCGACATCGGTGACACTGGTGCGTTGTCCCCGGTTGAAACGGCTGAGATCAGGGACGAACGCCTCGATCACGAAGCCGCCGCCGGGTTCGAGTCGTGACGCGACGTTCTTGAAGCAACGGACCTGGTCCTCCTGGGTGAGCAGCCCGAAGAACGTGTTGAACACGATGTAGATGAGTGAGTAGAAGCCAGGCACGTCGACGTCGGCGAAGTTCCCGATCGTGACGGGAATCGTGTCAGTCTTTGCCCTGAGCCGCTCGACCATCGCTTGTGAGGCGTCGATCCCTTCCACCGACAGCCCTGTCTCGGAGAGCGGGATGGCGACGCGCCCGGTTCCGACGGCGAGTTCAAGAACGCGCCCGCTGCCGGCGAGCTCGTGGAGTGTTTGGACGGCAGCGGACGGGTCCATGTCGCCGTAGAGATCGTCGTAGACCTCCGCTATCCGATCGCCATACGTGGACGCTCCGTACTCCTCCATGAAGGCATTCTGCCAGGAGGGCCGGGTCCAGGTGGGTACGCTGCGCGGGTGACCAGGTCTCGAGTCGCAGTTGTGGCGCTGATGGCGCTGCTTGCCGCCGGCTGCACCGCTCTGACTGGCCCCACATCCACAGTGATGTCACTTCCGGTGACTGTCACCATGACCGCGAGCACGACCGCCTCCTCTGTCGCATCGACGACGACCCCATCGGCAGCGGCTTCTACCACAGCCCCCACGACCACCACGACGCTGCCCACCTTCCAGGCGGAGATCCTCGAGATCGATGAGGCGACCGCAGCGCGCATGGCCCTCTCCTGGCACGAAGGGTGCCCAGTCGCGCTCGATGAGCTCAGGCTCCTGCACCTTTCTTTCCACGACTTCAGCGGAGGCATCCAGATCGGCGAGCTGGTCGTGAACGCCGACGTTGCCAACGACGCGGTTGCCGTGTTCTCGGTGCTGTTCGATGCCGGGTTCCCTATCGAGCGGATGGAGCTGATGGATGTCTACCAAGGCGACGACGAGGCATCCATGCGGGCAAACAACACCTCGGCGTTCAACTGCAGGCACATCGCAGGATCAGCGAGATGGTCGGAGCACGCCTACGGAAGAGCGGTCGACATCAACCCGCTCCTCAACCCGTGGGTGCTGGGAACGACGATCGATCCTCCTGAAGCCGCTCACTACGCAGATCGAACGCTCGAGGCTCCGGGGATGATTCACGATGGCGATGTCGCGGTCGGGGCATTCGCTTCGATCGGGTGGACGTGGGGTGGTACGTGGGCCTCGTCGAAGGACTACCAGCACTTCTCGTCTACCGGGCGGTGAACCGACCCGCAGGTGGTTGCAGAGGGTTCGGTAGCATGACAGTCGACATCGCAGCGCCGTGCTGCACACCAAGGAGTTGATCACGATGACGAAGTGGGTCTACGCGTTCGGTGAGGTCGCCGACGCCGAGAAGTACACGGGCTCGTGGGACGGAGTCCGCGGGCTCCTCGGGGGCAAGGGTGCCAACCTCGCTGAGATGGCGCGAATCGGTGTGCCGGTTCCTCCGGGCTTCACCATCACCACCGAAGCCTGCAACGCCTACCTGGCAGCGGGCGAGTCGTTCCCAACGGGAATGTGGGACGAGGCCCTCGCCGCCCTTCACGCCGTGGAGGCCGAAACAGGCAAGACGTTCGGTGACGCCGACAACCCGCTGCTCGTTTCCTGTCGTTCCGGAGCCAAGTTCTCGATGCCGGGCATGATGGACACCGTCCTCAACATCGGCATGAACGACGAGGTCGTCGAGGGCGTCGCCAAGCTCTCCGGCGACAAGCGCTTCGCCTACGACTCGTACCGTCGCCTCGTCCAGATGTTTGGAAGCGTCGTCCTCGACGTCTCGGACGAGCCGTTCGAAGAGGTGCTGACGAAGTACCGGAAGCAGTTCGGAGTCTCCAACGACGCCGAACTTCCACCAGAGGCACTCGCCGACATCGTCGAGGATTTCAAGAAGATCGTCAAGGCCGAGGCAGGGATCGACTTCCCGCAGGACCCCTATCAGCAGCTCGAGCTCGCCACGGAAGCAGTGTTCAAGTCGTGGAACAGCCCCCGCGCGTTCGCGTACCGGAAGGCAGCCCACATCGCCGATGACCTCGGGACCGCCGTCAACATCGTGACGATGGTGTTCGGCAACATGGGCAGCGACTCCGCGACAGGTGTCGCGATGTCCCGCAACGCCACCACCGGCGAGAAGCAGATCGAAGGCGACTACCTGGTCAACGCGCAGGGCGAGGACGTCGTGGCGGGTATTCGTGTCACCGACCCGGTGAAGAATCTCGGTGACGACATGCCAGAGATCTGGCATCAGTTCACCGACATTGCCACGAAGCTCGAACAGCACTACCGAAACATGCAGGACATGGAGTTCACGATCGAGCGTGGCAAGCTGTGGCTCCTTCAGACGCGTGACGGCAAGCGCACAGCGCAGGCGGCGGTGAGAATCGCCGTCGATCAGTGCGAAGAAGGCCTCATCGACAAAAAGGAAGCCGTGGGACGTGTGTCACCCGAGCAGGTCGACTTCTTCCTCCACCCCCAGTTCGAGAATCAGTCGCGTGCGAAGGCAACGGAAGAAGGAGCCCTCGTCGCCAAGGGGCTCAACGTGTCACCCGGTGCAGCGGTCGGAGTCGTCGCCTTCGACGCCGACCTGGCCCAGACGTGGGCGATCGACGAGGGCAAGGACGTCATCATGGTGCGTCCCGAGACCAAGCCGGATGACGTTCACGGCATGCTCGCGGCGAAAGGCATCCTGACCAGCAGAGGCGGACGTACTTCGCACGCGGCGCTGGTGGCACGTCAGTTCGGCAAGCCGGCCGTCGTGGGTGTGTCCGAACTGGATATCGATATGGAAGCCAGGGTCATGAAGGTCGCAGGCAAGACGATCACACAGGGCGACTGGATGTCGATCGATGGGACGACCGGCGACGTGTTCGTCGGCCGTCTCGACACGAAGATACCCGACATCTCCGACCCGTCACTGATGAAGCTCCTCGGCTGGGCCGACGAGATTCGCCGGCTCCAGGTGTGGACCAACGCCGATTACCCCCGTGACGCCGAACGAGCCCGCTCCTACGGAGCGCAGGGCATCGGCTTGTGCCGCACCGAGCACATGTTCTTCCAGTCCGAACGGCTGCCGCACGTGCAGCAGATGATCATCGCCGAAACCCCCGAGGAACGGGAAGGCCCTCTGGCGGTGCTTCTACCGTTCCAGAGGGAGGATTTCGCCGGTTTGTTCCGTGCGATGGACGGTCTGCCCGTCATCATCCGGCTCATCGACCCGCCGCTGCACGAGTTCTTGCCGGGTCACGAGGATCTCGTCGCCGACATCGCCGAGCTTCGGGCCGAGGGCGGATCTGAATCGGCGATCGCCGAGAAGGAACGGATGCTCGAACGCTCCGAGGCGTTGCGGGAAACCAACCCCATGTTGGGACTCCGTGGAGTCCGACTCGGCATCGAATTCCCTGAACTCACGAGGATGCAGGTTCGGGCGATCTTCGAGGCCGCCATTCAGGTCAAGAAGGAAGGCATCGACCCGCATCCCGAGGTGATGATCCCGTTGACCAGCCACGTCAATGAGTTGAAGCGACAGCGTGAGGTGCTCGAGGCCGAAGCAAAGAAGGTCATGGATGAGCAGGGAATGACGGTCGACTACAAGTTCGGCACGATGATCGAGATCCCGAGGGCGGCGCTGACGGCGGATGAGATGGCCGAGTACGCCGAGTTCTTCTCGTTCGGTACGAACGACCTGACCCAGACCACGTTCGGGATCAGCCGAGACGACGCCGAGACCGGCTTCCTCATCGACTATCTCGTGCAGGGGATCCTGCCGGCGAATCCGTTTGCCAGCCTGGACGAGGCGGGCGTCGGCAAGCTGATGGGTATCGGCGTAGAGGCAGGCCGGTCGGTGAGACCGGATCTCGAGATCGGAATCTGCGGTGAGCACGGAGGCGATCCGTCGTCGATCGATCTCTGCCACCGGCTGAATCTGAACTACGTGAGCTGCTCGCCATTCCGAGTGCCGGTCGCCCGGTTGGCCGCCGCTCAGGCCGCGATTCGCAACGCGTAGAACTCGAGTGGGGGGCGTTTGCCCCCCACCATTCCAGCGCTCGTCTGCGGCCTGGGTACTCAGTGACCCCCGCCACCGGCGTCGCCGGAGCCGCCCTGGCCGCCGCTGTCGTCACCGCCGTGATAGCCGTCGCCTGAGCCGGGCGCTGTGGTCGACGGCACCATCGTGGTGGACGTCGAGTCGGGGGCTTCGGTCGGCTGATTCACCATCTCACGGGTGGTCTGGCGAACCTGATCTGCGGTCTCGTTGACCTGGTTCACCTGCTGTTGTTCCATCTGACGGGTCATGATCCGCAGCATCTCGGTCAGGTCATCCCGGTACTGCTCGGATGTCTGCGTCCGAGTCTGTACCTGGACGGCGGCCTGCTCGAGGGCTGCTGCGGCCGGTCCGTACCCGTCACGAAGCTCTCCGATGGCGTTGCCGGCCAGTTCGAGTCCTTCGGACACCTGGTTGCGACTAACGAGCCGTTTGGCCTCCTGAAGTCGCTCTTGGGTGCCACCATCGAACAAGCCGACTCTTTCCATGAAGGCATCGACCTTGTAGAGCGGGTCGCCGGGTGCGGCTGAGTTGGCGACGGCCCCGACCCCGCCGGTGACAGCGGCGAGCGCCACGGATGCGGCGAGGACCTTTGCGACGATTGCGGTAATGAAGCTTCCGAACACGGTGCGTCTCCTCCATCGATAGCGTCGGGAAACCCGGCCAGGCGCCGGGGCGAGACGGACAGCGCCCGTGGCTGCGGCGATGTGCGCCGTCGCCGTCGTTTCATCGACGGACTCGGCGCTCCGGAGCCGTGCGAGGTAGTCCCCCAGGGCACTCTTGGGTGCCGTTCCGTCGAGGATCGCTTCGGCCTCTTGATCGCTGAGTCTGTGGAATCTCTCCATCTCACTCTCGTTACCGTCGAATCCGCTCATAGGGGTACGCCCATCTCTCTGCGGAGTGTGTCGAGTCCCCTCCGCTGAAGTGCCTTCACCGCTCCCGGACGCTTGCGCAGAATGACAGCGATCTCGGGGATCGTCATGCCGGCGATGATTCGAAGCGAAAGGACGTCCCGCTGAGCGTCCGACAGTCCCTCGAGGAGCGAGTAGACGCTATCGGTGGTGAGATTGCTGAGCGCTTGCTCATCCGCTGCCGGCGCAGGAGGGGCTGCCTCCTCGAGTTCTCGATCGTCGCCGGTCGGGTGTTCTCTCCTTCGTGATCGGCGGCGACGTTCATCGATGACTCGGTGGTGGGCGACCATGAACACCCACGATCGAAATGCCGCTTCGTCCCCGGCGAATGTGGAGATGTTGCGTGCGAGCTGAAGAAACACGTCACCTAGCCGGTCCTCCGGCTCGGCCGCTCCCTGTGCCCGGAGGTAGCCCAGCACCTGGCCGGCGAGGTCGCGATAGAGGGCACTCCACGCCCACTCTGCACCCGCTCTGGCAGCGTCGAGTACCGAGTCGAATCCAGGACCGATCATGAGATCACGCGATCCACTCTGCTGTTACCGCTCACGTTCTCTCGAAGGGTACGGGCTCAGAAACCGAGACGGATGCCGAGTGTGGTGAGCAGCACAACCATCAGTCCAACGCCCATCTGGGTCCATCCGACGATCTTGGCGGGGACAGGAGGACGGCGGAGCGAGATGATCGACGTCACTGCAAGCAGCACCATCGCCAAGAGCGACAGCCACGGGGCGGCACCCGCAAGCACGAGGGCAAGTGTCACGAGAATCGCCGCGATCTGCACCAGGAGGATTGGACCGTGAGGAACGTCTTTGGATTTGAACCGGCGGACCATCCCGCGTGCGAGGACGATCGCGGCGACATCTCGTGCCGTCAGCACGCCCCACAACCCAAACGACGCGATCCAATCGAGTCCACCGCCCATAGAGACGGCTGCGACGGTCGATCCCATCGCGATCGCTCCTGTGAGTTGAGGGACTAGCGCTCGGTTCTTGCTGTGAGCGTCCGCACGCAGCGAGACGAGCGCGAACGGTACGGCAACGATCAGCGGCCACCAGAACGGTCCCTTCCGCGTCACGAACGCACCGACTGCACCGGCCGCGGCAAGGAGGAAGTAGAACACCGCCACCGTGAGCGCCGCGGTCGATCGGTCGAGCCACCTTCGGCGTACGAGATCGGTGCCAACCAGTTTGACCGGGCGCCTCGCCAGAAAGACAGCCGTTGCCGCGACTCCGAGTTCCCACCCTGTTGCCGTTGGCGCCACGAGCAGTCCGAGCAGGATCGGCTCCAATGTGAATCCCCAGCCGCCGTGTTCGGTTGGGAAGGCGACCGATCGCAGCGTCATCGTGCCGCTTCCACTATCGGCCGCACGAAGCATCCGTCGTGGTGGTCGTTGACCATGCCGACCGCTTGCATGAACGCGTAGATGATCGTCGGCCCGACGAACCGGAAGCCTCTCGACCGCAGATCGTTGCTCAGCGCCGTGGACTCAAGAGTCTGTGCCGGTAGATCGCCGGACGGAGTCGGGGCAAGCGGTGGCCGGAAGCGGTCGAAGTAGACGGCCAGCGATCCGAATTCGTCGATGATCTCACGGGAGTGGCGTGCGTTGGAGATGGTTGCTTCGATCTTGCCGCGGTGGCGGACGATACCCGGGTTGGTGAGGAGCCGGTCCACGTCTCGATCCCCGTAGCCGGCCACAGTGTCGATGTCGAAGCCATCGAACGCGTCGCGGAACGCCTCTCGTTTGCGCAGGATCGTGATCCACGCCAGCCCTGCCTGGAACGAGTCGAGCGAGAGCTTCTGAAAGAGCCGTGTGTCGTCCCGGACGATGAACCCCCACTCGGTGTCGTGGTAGGAGACGTACAGCGGATCGTCGCCCGGCCACCAGCATCGCGTGAGGCCATCTGGTCCGATCCGTAGAGGCGCAGTCATGGAGCTGAGATCATACGCGACATGAGGGGTCGCGAATTTCATCCTGTCAAGTTCTGGTGCCTATTGCCGATACTGCTTTCGTGGACAAGATCTTGATGATCGAGGACGAGCCATCCAACTCGCTACTAGCGGAGGTCAGTCTCCGGAGTCTGGGGTGCCAGATGATCATCAAGGCGAACGGACTCAGCGGACTCGATCGCGCAAAGCAAGGGGATATCGATCTGGTCATCCTCGACATCGCGTTGCCGGGGGTGGGTGGTTGGGAGATCCTCGACTCTCTTCGGGACGATCCAGTGACGGTCAGGACACCAGTGCTGGTGCTGACAGCGCACGCAGGTGACGAGTCGATGGAGCGGGCGTACAGGGCCGGTGCGGACGCCTATCTCGAGAAGCCGTACCTTCCCGACAAGCTGCGACGAACCGTCGAGCAGCTCCTCGGCAGACTTCCCGCAATCTAGGTCGTCAAGAACGACACCAGGTCATCACGCAGTTGATTTCGCGACGGCGTGTGGACGTACATCATGTGACCGGCTTCGTACCGACGCTCGGTGATCCTGCTGTCGTCATTCCGGCCCAGGTGGTGGAGGGTGAAGTCGGTTGCGTAGTACGGAGTGGCCATGTCGAAGTAGCCGGATGCGACGAAGACCCGCATGTGCGGGTTTCGGGACATCGTCTGGCGAAGCGTCTCCGACACGTCCACGTAGGCGTTCTGGAAGTCCTCGTAGCTCCACTCCTTGTTCGCATCGAGGTTGAGGATCTCGTAGGGCAGATCGCTCTCGTAGGCGAGGTCCCGGCGGACGTAGTCGTTGAACATCGCCGAATACGACCCGAGTGTGGCATCGATGCTGGGGTCGTTCTCCAACATGGAACCGACGAGAAAGCGGTCCACACCCTTGTAGCGACTGTCGATACGGCCGATGGTGTAGCCGTCGGCGCGGAGGAGTTCCTTGAGGAAGTGGAACTTCTCGATGCGGAGATCGGAGCGCTCGATGAACTCAGGCGAGACTCCTGTGAACCTTGCGATCCTCGTCGCGACTCTGGCGCGATCTTCCTCAGAGAGACGATCTCCCTGCCACAGGGCCGTCATGTAGTCACCCGAGGCGAACGACTCGACTTCGGCGAGGAGGTCGGTCAGTGCAAGCGCCTGAAGGTCATCGCCGAGTTTGTGGTGATACCAGGCCGCTGCCGCATACGACGGGAGATACAGGAGGTAGGGAAGGTCGTTGCCGCGATGAAACGTCTTCGTCGTCTTGTCGACGGCGATCGTCTGGAAGTTCAGCACGGACGAGATCAGGATCACCCCGTTGAGGTACATGCCGTAGCGTTCGAGCAGGTGGCCCGCGAGTCCCGCCGAACGTGTCGTCCCGTAGCTCTCTCCGATCAGGTACTTCGGCGAGGCCCAACGCCCGAACCGGTTCAGATAGAGACGAACGAAACTGCCCACGGTCTCGATGTCGCGGGCGAAGTGGTGAAACGACGACGCCTCCTTGCCGGGGATTGCTCTGGTGAATCCTGTCGAAACCGGATCGATGAACACGAGGTCCGCGACGTCGAGGATCGATGCATCGTTGGCCACGAGTCGTCCCGGGGGCTGAGGTTGGTTGCCCTCGTCATCCAGATGGACTCTCTTTGGACCGAGGAGACCGAGGTGGAGCCACACGGATGCCGATCCGGGTCCGCCATTGAATGCGAAGACGATGGGACGTTCGGCCGTGTCCTCGACGTCGTCCCTCACGTAGGAGACGAAGAAGAACGAGGCCTTCTTCTCGCCATCCTCCTCGGTGAGCACGAACCGTCCGGCTGTAGCCGTGTAGCCGAACGTCGTTCCGCCGATCGTGGCGGTGTGGGTGGTTTCGGAGAGATGCTCCTCGAAGTGGGGCGGGGTCGGGGCGGCCTGCTCGCTTGTTGGTGCTTGCTCGGTGGTCATTGAGCCAGGCTACAGTTTTGAACTCTCAACGTTTCCGAAACACAGACCGAAACGCGAGACATTCCATCGTTTCTCACATACTCTTCAGGCTGATGAAGCGCAGATATGCAGCCCTCGCAGGTGTGGCCGCGGCCGCCGCAGCCGTCGGCTTTGGGGAGCTGGCCGGGGGAATCGTTCCCGGCGGTTCTTCCCTGGTGCTCTCTGTTGGCTCTCGGGTGATCGATGCCGCACCACCGTTCGTGAAGGACTTCGCCGTCTCCACGTTGGGGACGGCGGACAAGCCCGCTCTGATCATCGGGGTGATCGTGTTCACGCTGCTCTTCGGCGCGCTGTTCGGCGTGCTGGCAGAGCGAAGGCGCTGGCTTGGCGTCGTCGGGTTTGCACTGCTGGGGGTGATTGGAGGCCTCGCAATCGCGGCGAGTGAGGCCGTGTGGGCAGCGACTTTGGTGGCGACCGTGGCGTTTGTCGCCGCTGTCGGAACCCTGTTCTTGCTGTTTCGAACCGGCGCCGGCATGCCAGATGGGGGGCGGCGGTCGTTCCTGCGTCAGGCCGGTTCGCTCGTCGCGTTGAGCGGACTCGCGGCCATCGCCGGCCGAGCGATCGTGCAAGCAGCGGCAACGACCGGAGCACGGGACGACGTGGTGTTGCAGCCTCCCGTAACTCAGCCGGAGGCCATGACGGCGTCGCTCGACGTAGAGGGGATCTCGCCTCAGTATGTCCCGAATCCGGACTTCTACCGGATCGACACGTCCCTCTCCTCGCCCAAGGTCAACGTCGACACGTGGAAGCTCTCGATCACCGGGATGGTCGACCACCCTCTCGAGTTCACGTTCGGGGAACTCCTCGCCATGCCGATGGTGGAGCGAGACGTGACGCTCTCATGCGTGTCCAACGAGGTTGGCGGGGGTCTGGTCGGTAACGCCCGCTGGCAAGGTGTGGTCCTCTCCGACCTGCTCAATCAAGCCGGCGTGCAAGACGGTGCGACGCAGATCGTGGGTCGCTCCGTGGACGACTTCACCGTCGGCTTCCCGACGAATCTGGCGTTCGATGGACGCACTGCGCTTCTGGCGGTGGGGATGAACGGCGAACCGCTCCCGGTCGATCATGGGTTTCCCGCCCGGTTGGTCGTCGCCGGCCTGTACGGCTATGTCTCTGCGACCAAGTGGCTGAGCGAGATCGAACTGACCACTCTCGAGGCCTTCGACGCATACTGGGTCCCGCGGGGCTGGGCGAAAGAGGCGCCGATCAAGACCGAGTCCCGGATCGATGTGCCTTCGCCCGGCCGGCGGGTCACGGCGGGAACGACACCGATCGCCGGCGTGGCATGGGCGCCTACCCGGGGGATCTCGAAGGTAGAGGTTCAGGTCGACGACGGACAGTGGCAAACAGCCCGACTCGGGGACGAAGACGGCACAGAAGCGTGGCGTCAGTGGGTGCTCGATTGGGATGCGACCTCCGGGACACACACCATCGCCGTGCGGGCAACGGACGGCGAGGGGGTCCTCCAGACCGAAGAGCGTATGAAGCCCAGACCCGACGGAGCGACGGGATGGCACTCGGTCACGATCAACGTGATCGACGCGTGATCAGAACTGCTCAGGCGTGAGAGCCGTCAGTAACTCGGACCCTGCCGTGATGGCGCCGATCAGTGCCGTGTCCCGGGGGAGGAGCTGCTCGGCGTAGAACCGGGCCGTCACGATCTTCGCCTCCAGGAACTCCTTGTCGTCGGAACCTTCATCCAGAAGGGCGGACGCCGCGAGCGCTTCCTTTGCGAGGTAGAACGCACCCAGGGTCGATCCGAACATTCTCAGGTAGGGGGTCGCCCCGGCGAGCGCCTGGTTCGGGTCCTGCATCCCGTTGGCGGCCATCCAGCCGGTCGCCTGTTCGAATGCCGCGACACCTTTGGCGAGGTTGGAACGGGTTCCCTCAAAGCGCGCACCGGCCTTCTCGAGATCGGCATCGATCGCCTTCATGTCGGCGATCAGGCCCATGATCGGTGCACCGCCTCCCGATGGGAGTTTGCGCCCGATGAGGTCGATTGCCTGGATGCCGTTCGTGCCCTCGTAGATCGTGCCGATCCTCGCATCCCGGTAGTACTGGGGGATGCCGCTGTCCTCGATGAACCCCATGCCGCCATACACCTGGGAAGCGAGACCGGTGATCTCGACACCCATGTCTGTCAGCCACGCCTTCGTGATCGGGGTGAGGAGCTCTCCGAAGAGTTGCTGGCGGGCTCGGGTTTCCTCGTCCGGGTGACTCACTGCGAGGTCGAACGCATACGCATTCGACAATCCGACAGCTCGCATCGCGTCGAGCTTCGCCTTCATCGTCATGAGCATCCGACGGACGTCGGGATGTTCGATGATTGCCACCGACTCGGTCCGTGGAGCCCCGATGGGACGTCCCTGGTGACGCTCTTGCGCGTACTGGACGGCGTTCTGGTAGGCGACTTCGCCGATAGCGGTTCCGCTGATCCCGACCTCGACACGGGCTGCGTTCATCATCGTGAACATGCAATGCATGCCTTTGTGCTCTCCGCCGATGAGGTAGCCGACGGCGCCTTCTCCCTCATCGCCATAGGCGAGCACGCAGGTGGCGGATGCGCGTATCCCCATCTTGTGCTCGATGGACACCACCTTGACGTCGTTGCGCTCACCGAGTGACCCGTCGGGGTTTACGAGGAACTTGGGAACGATGAACAGGCTGATGCCCCTCGTTCCAGGGGGTGAGCCTGGAGTTCTGGCGAGTACCAGATGGATGATGTTCTCTGTGATGTCCTGGTCGCCCCACGAGATGAAGACCTTGGTGCCGGTGATCCGGTAGGTGCCGTCATCCTGAGGGATCGCTTTCGTGGTGAGCGCACCAACATCTGATCCGGCCTGAGCTTCGGTCAGGTTCATCGTTCCAGCCCATTCTCCTGACACGAGTTTGGGCAGGTAGGTGGCGATCTGCTCCTCTGAGCCGTGCTCCACGATGGCGTGCGCAGTGCCCTGGGTCAGTCCGAGAACCATGGAGAGGCTCGCGTTGACGGAGTCGAGGATCTCGGTGATCGCCGACATCACGACATGTGGCATCTGGCCGCCGCCGTGGGCCGCATCGAGCGGGACGCCGACCCAACCGTTCTGAGCGGCCAGTCGATACGCCTCTTTGAAGCCTTCCGGTGTGACGACGCTGCCGTCGATGAGCTTGGAGCCGACTTCGTCGCCGGGCTGGTTGAGGGGGAACCACTTCTCCGCGAGGAACTTGCCGGCCTCACCCAGGATCGCATCGATCAGATCGGCGTCCAGCTCGGCGTAGCGATCAAACGAGGTGATCAGGTCGAGGTCGAGGAGGTGGTTGAGAACGAATCTGAACTCGTTGAGGGGAGGGGCGTACTGCGTCATCAGGGCCCTTTCACGGATGTCCGTCCGGACGGTTAACCATTGTTTGCAGTATCGCGCCGAATGCTTGCAACTGCAAGCTATCCCCGGGGGATGCTGCCACGATATTCGGCAGGGTCCGCGTGTGCCGATCTGTAGGCTTCCCCTCCCGTGATTCGTCGTTACCTGACCCTGCTCGTCGACTACCTGCGTCCCCAGCGCAGTCGTGTCGTCGCGCTCTCGATCCTCTTGATCGCCGGCATCGCGTTTCAGCTCGTCAACCCGCAGATCATTCGTCGCTTCATCGACGGGGCCACATCCGGGGCGGCCCACTCGAAGCTGGTGACACTCGCGGTGGTGTTCATGGTGCTCGCCGTCGTCCAGCAGCTGTTCTCCGTCGTGGCCACCTACCTGGCGGAAACGGTGGGCTGGACGGCGACCAACGAGCTGCGTGGCGATCTCGCGTCTCACCTCCTGCACCTGGACATGGGGTTCCACAAGTCGCGGACGCCCGGAGAGCTGATCGAACGTATCGACGGTGACATCACCGCCCTCTCGAACTTCTTTTCCCAGTTCGTCATCCACGTGGTGGCCAATCTGGTGTTGCTGGTCGGAATCCTCGTCTTGCTGCTGGTAGAGAACCTGTGGATCGGGCTGGGCATCTCGGTGTTCGCAATTGCCGCTCTCGCCGGGATGTTGGGCATTCAGTCGATCGCCATGCCGTGGTGGAGGCGCGTTCGCCAGAAGAGCGCGGAGTTCTACGGGTTTCTGGGTGAGCAGCTCGGCGGAACCGAAGATGTGCGTGCCAACGGCGGCGTTCCGTTTGTCGTGTCCAGGTTCACCGATCATGTCCGGGAGTGGTTGCCCGCATCGGTGCGGGGCTTCATGGGGTGGGCGCACCTCTGGTCTACCAACATCGTGCTGTTCTCGGCACTGACGTCACTCGTCTACTGGCTCGGTTCGAGGTTCTTCGGTGAAGGGGCCTTGACGATCGGGTCGGTGTACCTGGTGTTCTCGTACAGCGAGTTGATGCGCCAGCCGATGGATCGCATCCGGACCCAGATGCAAGACCTCCAGAAGGCCGCCGCAGCTTTGACGAGGGTGGAATCGCTCCTCGCGCTGGAGTCCAAGCTCAGCTCGGACGGAGCACACCAACTACCGGATGGTGCCCTCTCGGTTGCGTTCGACGACGTGTCGTTCGCTTACCGGGACGGTGATGACGACAAGGGCGAGATCGTCCTCGACGGGCTCGACTTTCGCCTCGCGGCGGGCAGGGTGCTCGGTGTGCTCGGCCGCACGGGGAGTGGCAAGACGACCCTCGCCAGGCTTCTCACGCGCCTCTACGACCCGATCGGGGGAGCGGTGATCGTGGGCGATGTTCGGCTCGACAAGACCGACCCGGAGCACCTGCGACACCGCGTAGGGATGGTCACCCAGGACGTGCAGCTGTTCAGGGCATCCGTGCGCGACAACCTGACGTTTTTCGACCCGCGTGTCGATGACCGACAGATACATGCCGTTCTCGAGGAACTCGGCCTTACCGGCTGGGTCGAGGGTCTGTCCGATGGGCTCGAGACCATGCTGGAGTCGGGAGGCGGTGGCCTCTCGGCCGGTGAGGCGCAACTCCTCGCGTTCACCCGCATCTTCCTGCGCGATCCGGGCCTCGTGATCCTGGACGAGGCCTCTTCCCGGCTGGACCCGGCAACCGAACAGCTCATCGAGCATGCCGTGAATCGTCTGATGTCCAACCGGACGGGGATCGTGATCGCCCACCGACTTGCCACGGTCACTCGCGCCGACGATATCCTCATCCTCGATGGGGGCAGGATCGTCGAGTACGGTCGACGACAGGCACTTGCCGACGATCCGGATTCACGTTTT
>CAZWHZ010000009.1:28659-33489 GCA_964633745.1 uncultured Acidimicrobiia bacterium | reverse complement strand
TTGGTTGCCACAGCGGCGCTGGCTAGACCCGCGGCGGCAGATCTAGACAGCCGCTGCGACTGGCTGGGCGATCCCGAGTTGATCGCCCGTTGCGAGGCGGGTGGGGGCAGCCTCGGACACGGCGGCCTTCCCGCCGAGTGGATCGAGTATGGCAAGGGTTGGAAGGTTGAGAAGATCCTGACGTGTCCCAATGGAAGTCCACGAGTCCTGCGTCTTCTCTACTGGCTCGACGGTGAGCTGTGGAATAGCAAGGTGCACAACATCGACTTCGGCGTCTGGTTCGGCCCCGGCGACCTCGTCCCCTTCTCCCCTCCTCGCTCCGATGGCACCGCTGCGGTGTTCGGCGCAGACGGGTTGGTCCCCGATGTCCCGTACTGCGTGTACCCGCTCGACGGCATCGATCTCGCAGCAGAGATCCTGCGTCGCGCCCCGGCCGGGGCGCCCGTCGTGAACCCCCTCACCGGGGGCCTGACCGGTCTCGACACGTGGCTGTGGTACGACGGCGGCGTCGAGATCCCGTCCTTCACACTGACCCTCGACGATCCCGGCTCCGGCATCGGCCTCGAGGTCGAAGCATGGGCACGCATCGAAAAGTTTGCCTGGGACATGGGTGACGGCACCATCGTGACGTCCGAGATTCCCGGATCCGAGGTGGACCTGCCCCGATCGGCAGCGGCGACCCACCGTTATGAGCGCAAAGGGGACTACACGATCACGTTCACCGCCGAGTGGATCGGCACCTATCGCTGGCGCCAGGTGCCGGGTGGCGGTTGGTCGCCACCGATCCCCTTCGCCGGCAATCCGGCCGCGATCTCCACCTCCACCCCCTACCACGTGACAGAGATTCGCTCTGTTCTACAACCGTAACCAATACCCCACTCCCCCATCGGACGTTTTCTGTCACACCCACTTGATACGTTCCGGGTATGGAATTGGACGCTCTGGAACAGGAACTGGTCAGTCTCGAACGGCACGTCGGCCGTGTGCGAGCACGCCAGATGATGCTCCTTGCCGAGTTGGATCGAAACCAGGTGGCACTCGCGGACGGCTGCCGGAGCATGGTCGAGTGGACCGCAGGTCGTCTCGATGTCGCACCAGAGACCGCCTCGGCGCTCGTCCGCACTTCCCGTACGGCCGATCTCGCCGTAGCGAAAGCTCTCGCCGCAGGAGAGGTCACATTCGATCGGGCCGTGGAACTCTCGCGACTCTCGCTGAGCGGTGTCCCCAATCCAATCGCAACCGGGGCCGGATTCGACATTGCCGGTCTCCGCCGAGAGCGCTCGAGAAGACACCGCCTCTCCCGACAACGCGAGATCGAAGTGCTCCACGACCGCTACGTCGCCATGCAGCCCAATCTCGACAGATCCTCCTGGCGTCTCTGGGGGGAGCTCCCCGGAGCAGACGGCCGCATCGTTGAACGTGCACTCGGCGAACGGGCCGACACCTTCCCTTCCCTCCCCGACGGAACGCGGCCGCCGCTCGGACAACGGAGAGCCGACGCCCTCACCTCCATCGCCCAAGACTCGCTCACCGGCACGGCCGGAGCCGACACGTCGACTCCGCTCGTCACCGTCTTCGTCGACCTCGACGCGACGACTCGAACGGTCACCGGCGCCACCCTCGACTCAGGGCCTAGCGTCGGACCAGGAGCACTCGAGGAGATTCTCTGCAACGGCAGGGTCGAGACCATCCTCACCCGCGGCGCCACTCCCCTCGCGGTGGGACGGCGCACCAGAGCGATCGGCCCGGCCTTGCGCCGGGCCGTCCTACACAGAGACGGCGGCAGCTGTACCGCCGACGGATGCACCTCCCGCCACCGGCTCGAGGTGCATCACATCATCCCCGCCTCGTCAGGTGGACCTACCGATCCCGCCAACCTCACCACCCTCTGCTGGTTCCATCACCATGTCGTCATTCACGGGCTCGGATACCGGATCGATCCCGACACTCCTCCACACCGTCGCCGGTTCCTCTCCCCCGACCGCCACGACCCGCCCTGACAGCGGACAGCAAACCGCTGACAGTCGGTGACTACCCGGGCGAAACCGACGCCGAAGGACGCAGACGTGCGATGCAGGCGATGCTCCAGATACAGAAGCTCGACATCGAGGGGTACGGGCGGGCGGCGTACGAGGGAATCTACGACCCGAACTCCTGAATGAGTCCTGCGAGCTTGTCCAGGCGCGGGAGCACGTCGTCGGCTGTTCGTGGAGGAATAGAGATCACGACACGTGACACGCCCACCTCGGCATACCGTTCCATCTCAGCAGGTTCGATCCGCGCTCCGCTCACACTCAACTCGATGTCTTCGCGCCCGGCATCCCTCGCAGCCGCTCGCAGTTTCTCGATGTTGGAGAACAGGTCGTGGCGGCCGGCAATCGGCATCCACCCGTCACAGAACTCGACGATGTCACCAATGGTTCGAGGGCCGAGTGCCGCACCGAGGATGATCGGCGGATGGGGCTTCTGGACGGGTTTCGGCCATGCCCAGCTCGGTTCGAAAACGACATGCTCACCTTCGAACGACGCAACGTCCTTTGTCCACAGTTCCTTCATCGCAAGGACGTTCTCTCGGAGGATGGCTCGACGCTGAAGATAGGCGACACCGTGATCAGCAATCTCCTCCTTGTTCCACCCGTACCCGATCCCGAACAGCACTCTGCCACCAGAGATCACGTCGACGGACGCAACCTGTTTTGCCAGCCAGATCGGATCCCTCTGGGGAACCAGGGTGATCCCCGTGCCGAGCTTCAACGTGGTCGTCACCGCAGCGGCCGCAGCGAGCGTCACGAACTGGTCGAGTGTCCTCGCGTAGTACTCCGGAAGCGGCTTGGCGTTATTGACTCCTCCCCACGGCGTACGTCGGCTGACAGGAATGTGGCTGTGCTCCGGGAACCAGAGCGATTCGAACCCGCGCGCTTCCACTTCTACCGCCAGCCCGGCCGGCCGGATCGCCTGATCGGTTGGGAACATCGAGATACCGAACCGCATGACTACCCCTCCTCGAGGAACTGCGTGAGGACACCTGTGTACTCGTTTGGTGCGTTCAGGTATGTGAAGTGCCCGGTGCTGTGAAACGTATGCACCGTCGCACTGCGGTACGTGCGGCGCAGCATCTCCCTCAGCTCTCGCGAAACGAGCGGATCGTTGTCCGACTCGATAATCAGGTGCGGCATCGAAGGCTCGACAGGATCGAATGAGTCGATGACACACCGATACCTGGCGAGGAACTGCGCTTTCGACATCTGCCCGTAGGACTGCTCGAACAGGTAGGCACGGACCAACGACGACCCCCCCGCGGCCGGGACCACCGATGTCACCACGTTGCGACGGAATGCGTGCATCACAACTCGCTCTGGAACCAGCCTGCCGATCGCCGCGGTTCTCCCGTTCTCGGCCTCGATCAGATCGTTCGGTGGAAACGTGTTCCCGAACACGGCCCGGTCGATCCTTCCACCTTCGGTAGCGACCAGGTACTGAGCCAGATAGCCACCCAATGATGAGCCAATCACTGAGAAACGGCCGACTTCCTCGGCGTCGAGGATGGCCATGATCCCTCTGTGAAGTCCCGTCAGACTCGAAACGGCCGGGTAGGTGAACGACACGACCCTGAACCTGTTGGAAAGGGCATCGAGTTGCTGCCACCAGATGTCGTAAGCACCAGCCATCCCGTGAAGGAACACCAGTACGCGGTCGCCGGAACCGAAAGAGACATACCGCCACATCTGGTTGTCGACGCGAAGGCCTCGCAGTTTCCGCCCCGACCGGAACCGTGCAAGCGACGGGTACTCGGGAACGGCGGCGTACAGCTGGTCTGGGGTTTGACGTGCCACGAGCACCGATAATAGGACCGTGTCAGAGATCCTCGATACGACGGGGCCTGGCATCCTTGAGGAACTTGGATCGGGCACGGTCCGCGAGGAGACGTCCTTCCGTCTGGCACGTCGCGCAGTAGTTCGTCTCGTTCTCGGCGTACACGATCCGCTGCACCGGTGCCCCACACACCGGGCACGGTTCACCGAACTTGCCGTGAACCGCCATCTTCGAGTGGAAGGCCGTCACTTTCGTCGGCCACTTCTCCCCAGCCTGGTCGAGGAGTCGAGTAGTCCACTCGGCCAGCACCGCCCGTGTCGCTTCGTGCAGGCGTTCAGCCTCCTCAGCGGTCAGACGCCCTGTCCGTTGGAGTGGCGACAGGCGGGCCCGATGCAGAATCTCGTCCGAGTAGGCGTTCCCGATCCCCGAGAACCACGACGGATCGGTCAGGGCCCGCTTGAGGGTTCTGTTCTCCCCGGCCAGCACGGTGGCGAACTGCTCCTGCGTTGCCGACAGAGGGTCTATCCCGCCACGGTCCACCTCTTCCACCCCGCCACGCAGCAGATGGAGCGACGCACGCCTCGTCTTCGACGCCTCCGTCAGGACCAGCGTTCCATGTGGGAATCGAAATACTGCGAGACCACGGCCTGGGTTGCCTGTTCTCCATTGGAGCCGGCCTGACACCATGAGGTGAATCACGACGAAGAGATCCCCCTGCATCTCCCACACGATTCGCTTGCCCACCCGGTGAACTGAAACGACCCGCCTTCCCTCCAACTCGGAGATCGGCGGGTCGTAGGTTCTCAGGAGTGATGGTGACATGATCGAGACACGCTCGAGCTGCTCACCGACGATGCGACGCTTCAGCGCGTGAAGGTACACCTCGATGTCGGGTAGCTCCGGCATGCCCAAAGAGTAGGCGTGCCGGGTGATCGCTCACCCGGCACGGAGATCACTCTCCTCGCTCGAAGTCGTCCTCGAACGAGACGACTTTGCGTCGTGGCCTGTCACCGCCAC
>CAZWHZ010000009.1:0-28559 GCA_964633745.1 uncultured Acidimicrobiia bacterium | reverse complement strand
GATTCCCGTCACCGCCACGATTCCCGTCACCGCCACGATTCCCGTCACCGCCACGATTCCCGTCACCGCCACGGTTCCGGTCACCACCACGACCTCGATCGCCGCCACGGCCACGGTTTCGGTCGCCGCCACGCCGGTCGTCTCGATGATCGTCTCGACGTTCGCCCGATCCGAGTTTGGCGTCCGGCTTCGGTTCGATCTCACCGACGAGATCGAGATTGACCTTGCCCATCCTGTCGACTTCCCGGACCACAACGGTCAGTTTGTCGCCAAGGGCAAGGTAGTCCTCGACTCGATCGACGCGGCGATTCGCATCGATCTTGGAGATGTGCAACAAGCCGTCCCGGCCGGGCAGGATGTTGATGAAGGCGCCGAACTTGGTGATGTTGACGACCTCACCCTCGTACTCTTTGCCAACTTCGGCTTCCGGTGGAAACGCCATCTGCAGGACGCGCTCCTTGGCCGCCGCGAGCGCCTCTCCATCAGGTGATCCGATCCGGACGATCCCTTCGTCACCATCTTCCTCGATCTCGATCGAGGCGCCCGTCTCCTCTTCGAGTTCGCGGATGTGCTTGCCCTTGGGACCGATGATCTCGCCGATCTTGTCCTTGGGAATCCGCACGGCCTCGATACGAGGCGCCCACTGGTTCAGCTCCGACCTCGGGCCATCGATGGCGGCATGCATCACTTCGAGAATCGCGAGGCGTGCCTCTTTCGCCTGTTCGAGCGCAGCGCCAAGCACTTCGGACGGCAAACCTTCGATCTTCGTGTCGAGCTGAAGAGCTGTGATCACTCCGGCAGTGCCCGCAACTTTGAAGTCCATGTCGCCGAGCGCATCCTCGGCTCCGATGATGTCGGTCAAGGTCACGAACTGGCCGTCGACCGAGATCAATCCCATCGCGATGCCGGCCACCGGCTCCGTGATCGGTACACCTGCATCCATCAGGGACAAGCTCGATGCACACACCGACGCCATCGACGTCGACCCGTTGGACGACAAAACCTCCGAAACGAGCCGCAACGCGTACGGGAACTCGTCGCTGGTCGGCACGACCGGCAACACCGCCTTCTCTGCGAGAGCCCCGTGACCGATCTCTCGACGCTTGGGGCCGCGCATGAATCCGGCCTCGCCGGTCGAGAACGGCGGGAAGTTGTAGTGGTGCATGTACCGCTTGGAATCTTCGATGGCAAGGGTGTCGAGCAACTGCTCCATGCGCAGCATGCCGAGCGTGGAGATGTTCAGCACCTGCGTCTCGCCACGCTGAAAAAGGCCAGACCCGTGTGTTCGTGACACGAGACCAACCTCGGCCGACAGCGGCCGGATGTCCCGCGGACCGCGCCCATCCAAACGGACACCCTCGTCCACAACACGCCTGCGCATCAGCGTCTTCTCGATCTTCTTCAGCGCGCGCTTTGCTGCGGGCCGATCTTCTTCGGAAACGTCGAGTTCCGCGAACACCTCTTCGGCGACGCGATCTTCGGCGGCTCCCCGCTCATGCTTGCCGGTGATCCTGATGACCTCGGCGAGCTTCGGAGCGGCGGCCTGCTCGACCCTCGCATACAACTCGTCGGAGTAGTCGGTGACCGTGGGCCATTCGATCTGCGGGACCTCGACCTTGCTGATCAATTCGAGCTGAAGGTCGATGAACTCGCCGATCGGGGCTTTCGCTGCTTCCAGACCGCCCGCGACGGTCTCCTCGTCTGATGCCGGCTGACCCGCTGCGATCAAACGCAGGCCATTCTCGGTCGAACCGGCTTCCACCATCATGATGTCGATCTCGCCGTTGGCATTCCGGCGGCCGGCAACCGTCAACTCGAAGACACACTCCTCGAGTTCCTGGTAGGTCGGGTTGACGATCCACTCGCCGTTCTTCAGACCCAGGATCACGCCCCCGATGGGTCCCTCGAATGGAATGCCGCTGATCATCAGCGCGGCGGATGCGCCGTTCAGCGAGATGATCTCGTAGGGATTGGCCCCGTCGACAGACAGAATCGTCGACACGACCTGCGTCTCACAGCGGAAACCGTCCCTGAACGAAGGGCGCAGTGGTCGGTCGATCAACCGGCAAGCGAGAATCGCCTCCTCGGTCGGCCGTCCTTCTCGACGGAAGAACGAGCCAGGAATCTTCCCGGCCGCATACATGCGTTCTTCGACATCGACGGTGAGCGGGAAGAAGTCGATTCCTTCCCGAAGTCTCTGGTTTGCGGTGGCTGTGACCAGCACGGTGGTTTCACCGGTCGAAATGGTCACGGCACCGTTTGCCTGTCCGGCAAGTTTGCCGGACTCGATGATGACCTCACGGCCACCTACGAGCCCGCGCACGGTGGTAACGGACACGCTTCTCTCCTTATCTCGGGGAGGCGGGCCAATTACCAGTGGTCATCCCTCTCGCACAGAGTTGGCAACTGACAACTGGTCGCACCATCCCCACTTGTCATTGGTATCCCGTTGCCGGGACCCGGGGAAACCGTCCCCGACCGGCCGTTCCGTGAACGGTAAAGGAGCGGCTACCGCCGCTCCTTGAAAGCCTACCGCCGCAATCCGAGGCGTGCGATGAGCGATCGGTATCGCTCGACATCCTGCGCACGCAGGTAGTTGAGGAGCCGTCGACGCTTCCCGACCAACATCAACAGACCTCTACGGCTGTGGTGATCATGCTTGTGCTCACGCAGATGCTCGGTCAAGTGATTGATCCGCTCAGTCAACAGCGCGACCTGAACCTCAGGGGAACCGGTGTCGCTGTCGTGCTGACCGTACTCTTCGATGATGGTCTTGGTGTCCTTCATTCACACACGCGCACAAATAGGGGGTACGTGGAACGTCGAAAGTGTAGCAGGTTCCAGTAAGACCACTACCCGAGGATGGAGCGCGCCTTCTCGACATCTCGCCCAATCTGCTCGACGAGCTCATCTGGCCCCGCGAACCGCCGCTCGTCGCGGATTCGCTCGATGAAGCGGAGTCGTATCTGCCTGCCATACAGGTAGGGAACGCCGTCGAGAATGAATGCCTCAACCACTCGATCGGTCCCGTCGAAGGTGGGACGAACGCCAATATTCGCCACCGCGTGGTAGGAGCGATCGCCCACATCGGCCATGACCGCGTAGACACCGTCTGCGGGGATCAGCAACTCCTCCGGTATTGCAAGATTCGCCGTTGGATATCCGAGTGCGCGCCCCCGACCGTCGCCGGTGACAACGGTCCCTTCGAGTTCATACGGCCGACCCAGTGCGGCGGCGGCAACGCCAACCTCGCCGTCTCCGAGGGCACGCCTGATGGCCGTCGATGACACCGTGTCTCCGTCGCCCCGAAGAAGGTCGATGGCGTCGACATCGAACCCAAACCTTCTGCCAACCTCCTGGAGAGTCCCGACATCGCCGGATCGATCGACGCCAAAGCGGAAGTTGGAGCCGACAACGACCAGCTTCGCCTGCAGCACCTCGACGAGGACCCGCTCGACGAATTCCTCAGGGTGCATCTGGCGGATGTGCTCGAACGGCAGCACGCCCACCGTGTCTACGCCAAGTTCGCCGAGGATCTCGATTCTTCTGCCCACAGAGGTGAGCATCTTCGGTGCCGCCCCCGGATTGACGACCGATGCCGGGTGACGGTCGAACGTGAGCACGACCGTTCTGTCGACGCCCAGGCCCCTGGCGGCATGCCCGAGGTCCTCCAACACGGCTTGATGGCCACGGTGAACTCCGTCGTACACGCCGATCGTCACCGCCGAGGTGCCTCCTGACGGTGGCCACTGGGTCGGGTCGCCGGTCAACACCTTCATGCCACCACCACCTCCGCAGCCCACAGCCCCTTCCTCTTCCCGTACACGGCGAGTAACTCACCACCCTGACCGACGAGCCTGGCAAGTGAGACTTCCGTGTCGAATGCGTCGATTGGGAACTGCGCTCCGTTCCGGATGGTCTCCGCGACGGCGTCGCTCACTTCCACGACCGGCAGGTGCGACAGACCTTCGGACATCGAGACGAGCTGAGCTTCCGGATCGTTCGCTGCCTCATCCAATGTGGATGCATGCTCAACATCGATCGCGCCGATTCTGGTTCGGCGAAGTGAGCCAAGGTGCGCACCTCCTCCGAGAGCCTGACCGATGTCGGCCGCGAGGCTTCGCACGTAGGTTCCGCTGCCACAGCGTACGGTCAGGACGGCTTCGGGGTAGGGTCCCGGAGCGAAGTCCACCACATCGATGTCGTACACCTCGACCGTTCTCGCCGCCCGATCGATTTCTTTGCCTTCCCGCGCCAGTTCGTACAGCCTTGTCCCGCCAACCCGCACCGCGGAGACCATCGGAGGAACCTGCGCGATGGTACCGATGAACCGCTCGATCACCTGACGGAGCTCAACCTCATCGAACGACATCGGTTCCCGGCTCAGGATCGACCCATCAGCATCGAGCGAGTCGGTCGTCACCCCGAACGCCACCTTCGCTACGTACTCCTTCTCCTCACTCTGAATGAAGCGAAGCAGGCGCGTGGCCTTCCCGAGTCCGAGTACGAGCAGGCCGGTGGCTGCTGGATCGAGCGTCCCGGCGTGCCCCACACGCTTTTGATGAACGATGCCGCGGACCTTGGCAACGACGTCGTGAGACGTCCACTGCGACGGTTTGTCGATCGCGAGGAAACCGTTGATCACAGTCGGTCCTTGATCCCTTCGATGATCACGCCGGGCGGTCCAGGGTGCGAGAAGCCGGCAGCGTTGTGATGGCCGCCGCCACCGAACGCGGAGGCGACCGAGCCAACGTCCGAGACGCCTCTCGAGCGAAGGCTCACCTTGAACGTTCCGTCTTCGATCTCCTTGATCAGCACGGCGACGCCTGCCTCCCACGCGAGGCGGACGGTGTCGATCAGCGAGTCTGTGTCTTCCATGCCGACGTTCCGGCGTCGGAGATCATCCTGGAACAGCACCGACCAAACAACCGTCCCATCCAGTTCGATACGTCCGAGGACGTCCGCTTCGAGTCGTAGGAATCCGAAAGGAACCCGTTCGTACATGTTCTGACCGATGAGATCCGGCGATGCACCCGCCTCCACGAGCTCTGCAGCGATCCGCAAAGTGGCGGGCGTCGTGTTGGCGTACTGGAAGCGTCCCGTGTCGGTGACAACGCCGGTCAACAGGGCGTTCGCGACCGTCTCGTCGACCGGCCAGCCGAGCGCCTTGATCAGCTTGTAGACGATCTCGGCCGACGCGGCGGCCCCGGGATCGATGACATCGACGGTCCCGAAACCGGCATTCGAGATGTGGTGATCGATGACAACCAGCATGGCTGCTTCCTCGACAACCGGGAGAAGTGTCCCTAGTCGATCGGGCGAAGCCGCATCGACGCTCACAACCACGGGAGCATTCCTCGGAAACTCCGCAGGTGGCACAAGCAGGTCGAGCGGCAAGTAGTCGTAGATCGGTGACAGAACGAACGGCTCGGAGAACGAGACGACGCTCGTCACACCAGCGAGGCGCGCAGACGCAGCCAGGCCGAGGGCAGACCCGATGGCATCACCGTCAGGATGCAGGTGACAAACCACCGCGAGGCGATCCACATCCGCCAGGGCGGCACGCGCAAGCTCGATCATGACTCTTCCTCCGCGATCTCTCTCAACAACCTGGAGATCTTGACACCTTCCTCGATCCCCTTGTCGGGGACGAACTGAAGTGCCGGCGTGTACTTGAGACGAACCCGGTGCCCCATCTCTCCGCGGATGTGACCTGTCGCGGCTCCAAGACCCTCTGCACAAGACTCGTGCTCTTCCTGAGAACCGAGCACGGAGTAGTACACAGTGGCGCTCCGGAGATCCGGACTGGTCTCGACACCGGTGATCGTGACGAACCCGAGTCTCGGATCTTTCAGGCCGGCCACGATGTCGGCGATCTCGTGCAACAGCATCGAGTCGACTCTGCGAAGGCGAGGAGATCTCTTCATGTCTCTAGATACGAAGTGACGATATCCAGCAGTTCGACGTTGTCGCGGTGCTCGAGATGCTTCCGGATGGCGAGTGCCTTCCGAGTCAAGTCCGAGTGGTTCGTCGCGACCAGTGCCACCCCGACCGTCGCCCGTTGCCACTGGTCCTGGAACCCCACCTCCGCGACCGACGCGCCGAACCTGGTTCGTAGGTCGTCGATAAGCGGCCGGAGAACGCCCCGCTTCGCCTTCAGAGAGCGAACCGCGGGCACGCGAAGCTCGATACGGAGTGCGGACGCCTGCATGTCACTGGCGAGCGACTTCCTTCAAGGCGTACGCCTCGATCACGTCGCCTTCCTTCACGTCGCTGAACCGTTCGAGGCCGATGCCGCACTCGTGGCCGACGGCTACCTGGCGCACATCATCCTTGAACCGCCGGAGCGACTCGATCGCCCCGTCGTACACGACGATTCCATCTCGGAGAAGCCTCGCCTTGGCACCTCGGACGATCTCGCCCTCGGTGACGTAGCTCCCGGCCACGTTCCCGGAGCGCGGAACCTTGAATACGGCCCGCACTTCTGCGGTGCCCAGGATCTGCTCGATTTCCTCCGGAGCAAGACGGCCTACGAGCATCTGCTCGATATCGTCCAGCATCTCGTAGATGACTCGGTATGTGCGGATCTCGATCCCCTGCTCCTCGGCAGCGCGCCTGGTCTTGCCGTCCGGCCGGACGTTGAAACCGACGATGACGGCACCGGTCACATCGGCGAGGCTCACATCGTTCTCGGTGATGGCACCGACTGCTCCGTGTACGACGACGATCTTGCCGCCTTCTCTGCCAATCTTCGCCATCGCATCCCGGATCGCTTCCAACGAGCCGTGTGCGTCGGCCTTGATGATCATACGCAACTCAGCCTCGTCCTCGCTACGCAGCTGTTCCAGGAGCGCGGTGAGCCGCTCCTTCGCCGACGGAACGACCGCTCCGGCCGCACGCTCCTCCTCTTCGGCAGCCGACGCCAGCGACCTGGCCTCTCGCTCGCTCTCGAGGACCTCGAACTCGTCCCCTGCGGTAGGCACGGCATCCCACCCCATCACGAGAACCGGCGTGCCGGGAGTCGCAGACTCCACCTGCGTGCCGTTCTCGTCGAGCATCGCTCGGACTTTCCCCGAGACGGAGCCGGACAGAATCGCGTCGCCTCGTTGTAGCGTCCCCCGCTGCACGATGACCGTCGCGACTGGTCCCCTTCCTTTGTCGAGGTTCGATTCGATGATTGCGCCGGAAGCTGGTGCGTCCGGGTTCCCTTTGTACTCCTCGACTTCGGCGATGAGGTCGATCATCTCGAGCAGGTGGTCGATCCCGATACCCTGCTTGGCGGAGATCTCGACCGTCACGGTGTCCCCGCCCAACTCTTCCGCGACCAAACCGTGTTCGGTGAGCTGCGCACGCACCCGACTGGGGTCGGCGCCGGGCAGATCGACCTTGTTGAGCGCAACGATGATGCTTACCCCTGCAACTTTCGCGTGGCTGATCGCCTCAGCAGTCTGCGGCATGACGCCGTCTTCGGCAGCGATCACCAGCACGACGATGTCGGTGACGTCGGCACCGCGACGCCGCATCGCCGTGAACGCCTCATGGCCCGGGGTGTCGATGAACGTGATCTTCTTGCCATTGCGCGACACCTGATATGCACCGATGTGCTGGGTGATTCCGCCTGCTTCCCCTGCGACGACATTCGCCGACCTGATCCTGTCGAGCAGCGTGGTCTTGCCATGGTCGACATGGCCCATCACCGTCACCACAGGGGGCCGGGGCACGAGGTCTGCCTCGTTGTCCTTGGGTTTTTCGACTGAGGGCTTTGGTTCGATCGGTGTCGCGGAAGCGATCCGGACTGTGACACCGAGTTCCTCGGCGATGAGCTCGATGGCGTCTTCCGGCATAGGCGAAGAGGCACCCGCCGCCTCTCCCATCAGGAGCAGCGACTTGACGACTTCCCCGACCGGCTGCCCCACAGCCTCGGCGAATGCGGCGACGGTGACACCCGGCTCCAACACGACCTCGCGAGGGCTCTCGGAAGCCTCCGGTTCAGGAGCCAATTCGGGTTCCGATGCCGGTGGTTCCGAATCGGGAGCCGGCTCTGGCTCTGGTACTGGCGTGGACTCCACCACCGGCTCGGGCTCTGGTACCGGCTCGGGCTCCGGAGCAGCCACACCGGCGCCGAACGAATCAATGATGCGCTGGGCGTCGCCGTCCTCGACACCCGAGGAGGCGGTTTTCACCTCCAGGCCCAGCTCGACGGCGCGCGCGAGCACCAACTTGGACTCCTCGCCAAGCTCCTTGGCCAGCTCGTAGATGCGTCGTTTCGCCATGGATCAGGCCTCACCGTCCTCGTTGTCGTCTTCGCCAGCCTCGGCGGGCACGTCAGGCTCGCTTGCGTTCTCGGGTGATTCCGGTTCCGTCTCGACAGTGACCTCCGTATCTGCGGTCACTTCTCCATCGGCAGTCGCCGGACCGTCGACCGACTCGGCAGCAGGTGCCGCAGCGGGCGGTTCGGGGGTTGCGGCTTCCGCAGTTCGCTCGTCGGCCCGGTGCCTGGTCTCCTCCGATCGAATGTCGATGCGATAGCCGGTCAGCTTCGCCGCGAGCCGGGCGTTCTGCCCTTCGCGACCGATCGCGAGTGACAGTTGGTGTTCGGACACAATCACGATCGCCGACCGGTCATCCTCGTCAATGATGACTTCCTGCACCTTTGCCGGTCCAAGCGCTTCCGCGATGAACTGGCCGGTATCGGCCCGCCACTGAACGACGTCAACCTTCTCGCCGCGAAGCTCGTTCACGACCTGACGGACTCGTCCGCCGCGTGCACCGACGCAGGCGCCCTTCGGGTCCACGTTGGGATCGTTGGACGAAACGGCGATCTTCGTGCGATGGCCCGGTTCCCGGGCGATCGCCTTGATTACGACGGTTCCGTCGAGCAGTTCCGGCACCTCGAGCATCAGAAGCTGACGCACGAAGTCGGGGTGGCTTCGACTCACGACGATCTGGGGTCCTTTGGTCTCACCCCGCACCTCGATGATCAGTCCCTTGACCCTGTTGCCCCGCTCGAGACGCTCGTACGGGATCCGTTCTGAACCTGGCATCAAGGCTTCGGCATCACCGAGATCGAGGATGGCATATCGGTGATCGACCTGCTGGACGATCCCGGTCACGAGGTCGCCCTCGCGACCTTCGTACAGGTCGAAGACCTGTTCGCGCTTGGCGTCCCGGAGACGCTGGGCGATGACCTGCTTGGCCGTCTGCGCGGCGATCCTGCCGAAGTCGTCCGGAGTGTCTTCCCACTCTCTCACGACTTCCCCGTCTTCGTTCAGCTCCTGCGCATACACCGTGATATCTCCGGCGTTCGGATCGATCACGACACGCGCTTCTTCGGCCGCTCCCGGGCTCCGTTTGTACGCGGAGACCAGCGCGTTTGCGAGCGCGTTCAGGATCGTCTCCACGGGCACGCCACGTTCCTGTTCGAGCAGCTCGAGCGCCTCCATCACGGCGAAATCCATCTTCATCGGGTTGCCTCCTTGCGCTGCTTCCCCGGCTTCGCGCCGCGTTCCCACTGGAACACCGTCTTCGCCGACACGATCTCGCTCAGCGGAATGGTGACGGCGCGTTCCCCTTCTGCGACCACGCACACGGAGTCGTCTGCATCCTGAAGTGTCCCGCGGACCGACGCTGTTTCACCGCTTTCGAGGCGCGATGTCACTACGATCTCACGGCCGATCGACGCACGGAACTGGCCGGGTCGGCGCAGCTTCCGCTCGAGACCCGGTGACGACACCTCAAGCGTGTAGGGCCCGTCGATGTCGATCTCTCCGTCGAGAAGCCGCGAGATGCCCGAGGTGACATCGGAGATCCGACCCACGTCGACTCCCCCAGCGGCATCGATGAGGACGCGAAGGACGCGCCCGGACCACTCGACATCGTCGAGTCGCAGACCCTCGGCGGAAAGATACCGTTCGAGGGGATCCCAGAGCGCTGTCTCATTCATGGTCTCCTCGCAGGAAGAGGCGGGCAGGGCGCCCACCTCACTCAAGCGTCCGTAGGTTTTCCGGGGGCGAGTATACCGCGACTGCAGAGCCCACCGACGGCCTCGACTGTGGGCTTGCGGCTAGTACGCCTTGGCGAAGACTGCCAGATGTTCGCCCGGAGCGCCACAAAAGACGCACGGTGCGAGTTCGTCCGGCTGGTCAAACGGGATGTTACGGATCGTCGCCTGCGTGCGGTGCTGTACCTGTGCCTCGCAGTCCGGCGACCCGCACCAGGCTGCGTGGAAGAATCCGCCCTCCTCCCTCACACCTTCTTCGAGTTCCTCGAAGGTGGAAGGGTACGAGGTGTGTTCCTCTCTGAAGCCACTGGCCCGATCGAACAAGGATTGCTGAATCTCCTCGAGGAGATCATCCGCGGCTCTGACGGCGCCCTCGATCGGAACGGACTCCTTGCTCCTGAGATCCCTCCTCGCGAGCACGAGGGTCCCATCTTCAACATCGCGCGGACCGATCTCGATCCGGACAGGGACGCCTCGCATCTCCCAGTCGTTGAACTTGAACCCCGGCGTCAGGCCCTCGCGATCGTCCATCGTCGCTCGGATGCCCGCCTCGTGAAGGGCACCGGTGACGTTCCACGCGGTGTCCATCACCGTGTCGGCGTCCCCGATCGGCACGACCACGACCTGGTAGGGGGCGAGTCTCGGCGGAAGGACCAGGCCCTGGTCGTCTCCGTGCACCATCACGGTCATCCCGACGAGGCGCGTGCTCGCACCCCACGACGTCTGGTGGGGGTACTGCAACTCGTTGTTGCGGTCAAGGAATCTCGTCTCGAACGCCTTCGCGAAGTTCTGACCCAGATAGTGTGACGTGCCGGCCTGGAGCGCCTTCAGATCTCCCATCATCGCCTCGATGCTGAACGACTCGACGGCACCGGCGAACTTCTCGGACTCGGTCTTCGTCCCGAGGATCACCGGTGTGGCCGCCCACTCCTCGGCAAAGCGCGCATAGATCTCCAGCATCAGCCGCGCCTCGTCCCTGGCTTCCTCCTCCGATTCGTGCGCCGTGTGGCCCTCCTGCCAGAGGAACTCGGTGGTGCGCAGGAACAGTCGAGTGCGCATCTCCCACCGGACCGCGTTCGCCCACTGGTTGATCAAGAGAGGAAGGTCTCTGTAGCTCTTGATCCACTTGGCGAACATCGCGTTGATGATCGTCTCGGATGTCGGTCGAACGACCAATGGGTCGTCGAGTTCCTTGCCCCCACCGTGCGTGACTATCGCCAGTTCCGGCGAGAAGCCCTCGACGTGCTCCGCTTCCTTCTCGATGAACGAGTATGGGATCAGCAGGGGGAAGTAGGCGTTCTGATGGCCGGTCTCTTTGAACATGCCGTCCAATGCCTTCTGCATGTTCTCCCACAACGCGTATCCGTACGGTCGGATGACCATCGACCCACGCACCGGCGAGTAGTCGGCGAGTTCCGCGCGCTGGACCACATCGGTGTACCAGCGGCCGTAATCCTCGCTTCTCGGGGTGACCTTCATCGACTCACGATTCGGGAGCGCTCGCTACGTTGCCAACGGACTCCCTGCGTTCAGCTGCGTGGTTCGCGTCGCCTTGGATCTCGAACAGCTCACGTGCTTCCGACTCGGCTTCTGCTGCGGCACCGGCGGCCGCTGCGGCGAGCCGGGCCTCGGCTCCTTCCGCGACCAGTTTGCGCGCCTCATCCAGCAGCGCCTCCACCATCTCGCTCTCCGGAACGACCCGCACGACCTGGCCTTTGATGAACAGGTGGCCTTTGCCCCGACCGGCGGCGATACCGATGTCGGCCTCGCGCGCCTCACCCGGACCGTTGACGATGCAGCCCATGACCGCCACCTGGATCGGAAGATTCTCCTTTGCGAGGCGTTCCTGCGCCTCGTTCGCGACCTTGATCACGTCGACTTCCGCCCGTCCACAGGAGGGACACGCGATCAGATCCAAACCTCTCCGTTCCCTGAGTCCCAGGTACTCGAGGAGCTGCCGTCCTGCTTTCGCCTCCTCGACAGGATCGGCGGTCAGAGAGAACCGGATCGTGTCGCCGATCCCTTCCATGAGCAGGGTGGCAATCCCCGCGACCGACTTGATGAGCCCTGCCGGTGGAGGGCCTGCTTCGGTAACACCAAGGTGCAGCGGATAGTCGACGGTCTCGGACAGGAGACGATAGGAGGCGACCATCGATGGCACGTTGGAGTGCTTCACGGAGATCTTGATGTCGTGAAACCCGACATCTTCGAGATAGCCGATCTCCTTCATCGCCGACGCAACGAGCGCCTCAGGGACCGGGCCACCGAATTTCTGGAGGAGATCCTTGTCGAGGGAGCCGGCATTGACACCGACGCGAATGGGCACCCCTCTGTCCTTGGCCTCCTGTGCAACAGCTTTGATCTGTTCTTCCTTGCGGATGTTCCCCGGATTCAATCGAAGGCCGTCGACGCCTGCTTCGAGGGCCGCGAGCGCCAGGCGGTAGTGGAAGTGGATATCGGCGATGATCGGAACAGGCGACCGAGGAACGATCTCGGCGAGTCCTTGTGCCGCTTCGACCGTGTTGCACGTGATGCGAACGATGTCGGCTCCTGCACCCGCGAGTGCGTACACCTGAGCGAGCGTGCCTCCGACATCTGCGGTTTTGGTGGTGGTCATCGACTGCACGCTGATCGGAGCGTCGCCTCCGACGGCGACGCGACCGACGTGTACGGAACGGGTGGGTTTGCGTTCGATCATGAGAGGCTGATCGGGTTGACGATGTCGAGCAGGAGCGCGACAGAGAACAGGAAGATCACGAGCATCATCACCGCTGCAGCGATCGGCATCAGAGCACGCATGTTGGCCTTCCGCCCCGATACCCGCTCGTACAGGGCAATGGCGAAGTGACCACCGTCGAGCGGGAACAGCGGCAGTCCGTTGAACACTCCGAGCACGATGTTGAGCAGGGCGACGAGCGCCAGCAATGCCTGCGCGTCGAGTCCCTCTCCAAGATGGACGATGCCGACGGGGCTCACCGGACGAATGTTGTCGGGCACGTCTGTATTCCCGACGAACGCTCCTGCGAGCCGTGCCAGAGAAGACGGCCGGATCAGGTTGCCGAACGAGGACAGTGTCTCTCTCGTGGCGATGCCGACAGTTCGGCCGGAGAGACTGGCAGCCTCGGTCAGGCTGATATGCGTGACCGGGTAGGCCGGGTTGATTCCCAGATACCCGACGGTTGCACCCTGATCGTCGACGGACGCAAGGGTTGTCTCGAGTGTCATCCGGGAACCGTCCCGCTCAACCACGATCTGCACCTGCTCATCGGGCCGGGCCGCGATCGCAGCGACGAGTTCGCTCCAGGTGCCGACCGTTTGGCCGTCGACCGACACGATCCGATCCCCCGGCTCGAGCCCGGCCAACGCGGCCGGTGCCGGTGAGCCGTCGTCGAGCGTCTGCTGAACTCCCGCGACAGTCGTCAGAGGCTCGGCTTCGGCGTCCTCGATACCGAAACCAACAAGGATCCCGAAGAACACGAGGTACGCGAGCAGGAAGTGGATGAGCACCCCGGACATGATGACAACCGACTTCTGCCAGAACTTCTTGTCTCTGTAGGTCCGCCCAACATCCTCCGGGTCGATCTCCTCGAGAGGATCCATCCCGACGATGCGGTTGTAGCCGCCGATGGGAATGGCTTTCACACCGAACTCGGTTTCGCCGCGAGTCGTCGACCAGATCTTCGGTCCGAATCCGAGAAAGAACTCGGTGACCTTCATGCCGGTGGCACGCGCGGTCACGAAGTGTCCCAGCTCGTGAAGCATCAGCGACACCACGACAGCGATCAGCATGATCAGTCCACCAGTCATGTCGTCCCCAACCGTACCGACACCGCCCGCATAATCAACACGCACCCCCGATCAGTGAACTCGCGACAGAGCGCGCCTCCTGGTCCACATACGCAACGTCTTCGACAGAAGTCAGCTTCACTTGTGGAACCCGCTCCATGGTCTGCTCGAGGATCGATGCGATCCCGAGGAACCCGAGCCTGCCTGTCAGAAACGCGCCGACGGCAATCTCGTCGGCAGCATTGACGGTGGCCGGGGCAGACCCTCCTCTCATGCCGGCCTCGATGATGATGTCGAGCGCCGGGAATGCGGCGCGGTCTGGCATGTCGAATGTCAACGTCCACGTCGAAGGGTCCGAACTCGTGGGCGCGGCGAACCGCTGCGGGTGTGTGAGCGCGTACTGGATCGGGATTCGCATGTCCGGCTCCCCCATCTGGGCCTTGATCGACCCATCGGTGAACTCGACAAACGAGTGCACGATGCTCTGTGGGTGAACAACAACGTCGATCTGCGCATACGGGATCCCGAACAGGTGATGGGCTTCAATCACCTCGAAGCCCTTGTTGGCAAGACTGGCCGAGTCGATCGTGATCCTCGATCCCATCGACCACGTCGGGTGATGGAGTGCGTCGGCGGGCGAGGCGTTCTCCAACTCCTCTCGTGTCTTGCCTCTGAAGGGTCCACCGGAGGCGGTGAGGACGAGTCGTCGCACCGACTCGACCTCCTCGCCGACGAGACACTGGAAAACGGCTGAGTGCTCCGAGTCGACCGGGATCAACTCGCCACCCCCGCGCCGGAGGGCTTCGAGCACGACAGGTCCGCCGGCAACCAGACTCTCCTTGTTGGCGAGCGCCAGCCGGTTCCCGGCTTCCAGGGCAGCTAAGGATGACCGCAACCCGGCCACGCCCACGATCCCGTTGACCACAATCGCACCCGGCATCGAGGCGAGCTCCACGGACGCATCCGGTCCGGACCGAACTCTCGATCCGTACGCCGAGAATCGCTCACGCTCACTCCCGGTCGGTGCCGCGATCCCGATCGCAGCATCAGGGAACTCGTCGGCGATCACCGCCAACGCGTCGGAGCCGTGGCGCGCCACGACCGCTGCAACAGGGAAGTCCAAGCGCCGGGCAACGTCGAGCACCTGGCGTCCGATCGATCCGGTCGCGCCGAGGACGACGAGAGGTCGGGTCACAGAAGCCCGAGCCACAGGAACAGCACATACCCGACCGGGATCGTGAACAGATAGCTGTCCAACCGGTCGATGAGGCCCCCATGTCCAGGGAGCAGCGTCCCCATGTCCTTCACGCCGACAGCGCGTTTCACGAGTGACTCGGCGAGGTCGCCGAGCGGAGCGAAGACGGAGACCGCGGCTGCGAGCCACAGACCCGCGGCAAGGTCGAATCCGAACCAAGGAATGATCGACAGCAGGAATCCGACAACGAACGCGACCACGACCCCGCCCACGAGCCCCTCGAACGTCTTGTTCGGCGACAGCTCCGGGGCCAGGCTCACGCGACCGAGTGCCCTTCCGACGAAGTACGAACCTGCGTCGAAGAGGGCTGTAACGGCAATGATCGCCAGAATGATCTGCTGAGCTTGCGTCGACTCGATGATTGGCATTGCGAACGCAAGGAGCCCCGCAACCCACACCACTCCGAAGATCGTGAAGGACGCGTTCTCGAGCGGATGGCTCCTCGACAAAAGCGCGTACCAGAAGATGACGGCGACAATGGTGAGTCCGATAGCGACGGCGATGGCAGAGAGGGGCTGAGAAGAGAACCACGCCGCGGCGAGCACCCCGATCGCTCCCAAGAACCCGAACAGGGCCATCGGTACATAGCCGGCCCGACGCACCGCCGAGTAGAACTCGACCAGGCACACCAAAGCGAATGCGCCGATGAGCAACGCCAGCCATCCGCCGCCAACCGCCAGCATCCCCAGCACCAAGGTGATCAGCACAACACCCGTGGCAGCCCTCACCAGCGTGTCGGAAGGACCTGATTGCGCATCGTCCTGCTCGACCGACACCTCACCGGTCACGTCATCGAACCCGACGACTCCCGCCTCGAGACCTGGCATCTGGGCGGCGACCGCCTGCATCTCCACTTCCTCGCCGGCCGACCGGGCTATCGCCTCCGCGAGATCGCGGTACTCCTCGGTCGTCGCGTTCAAGTAGTCGTCGCGTGTGTACCCGTCGAGGACCGAGGAGCCCGTCAGGAAGTCCTCGAAGTCCTCGCCGTCGAACTCGGTCTCGTCTTCGGTCTCGTCGAGGATCTCGCCGTCGTTGTTGTCGGTCATACCTCGAGCAACTCCTGCTCCTTGTGTTCTAACAGATCATCGACCTTGTCGACCATCCGATCGGTGATCTCCTGCAGTTCGTCCTCGGCGCGGCGAATGTCGTCGTCAGAGATCTCACCGTGTAGGGCAGATAGGTCGCTCATGGCGTGGCGCCGGATGTTCCGCATCGCAACCCTGCCTTCTTCGGCCATGTTGCGTACCACTCGGGTGAGTTCGACTCGTCGCTCCTCGGTGAGTGCAGGGAACGCGATGCGAATGACGTGGCCGTCGCTGGACGGGTTCAGGCCCATCCCCGACGTTCTGATAGCGCGCTCGATGGAATTCACCGAGCTCTTGTCATACGGTTGGATGACAAGGAGCCGAGGCTCGGGAACAGAGAAGGAAGCGAGCTGTTGGAGAGGCGTCTGTGTCCCGTAGTACTCGACGGTGATCCTGTTCAGGATGCCGGCATTGGCGCGCCCGGTTCGGACCGTGGAGAACTCCGACTGCACGTACTCGATCGCCTGACTCATCTTCAACTCAGCCTCATCGAGGGTTTCCTGAATCATGGCGCGCCTCCTACTGGACCAACGTACCGATCCGCTCTCCTCGCACCGCTCTTACAACGTTGCCCGGCCTTGTGATGTTGAACACCACGATCGGGAGCTGATGGTCCTTGCACATGGTAGCGGCCGTCGAGTCCATCACCCGGAGTCCCTTTGCGATCAGATCCAGGTAGGTGACCTCCCGCATGAGCGTCGCGTCAGGATTGGTGGCTGGATCCGCGTCGTACACGCCTTCGACGAGCGTCCCTTTCAACATGACTTCCGCGCCGATCTCCACCGCGCGCAGCGCGGCGGCCGTGTCGGTCGTGAAGAACGGGTTACCCGTGCCGGCGGCGAAGATCACGACACGCCCCTTCTCGAGGTGCCTGATTGCCCGCAAACGGATGTACGGCTCGGCAAGCGACTGCATCGAGATCGCCGTCTGGACTCTCGTCGGTACTCCCGCGTTTTCGATGGCGCTGCGGAGAGCGAGAGCATTGATCACCGTTGCGAGCATCCCCATCGAATCCGCTGTGGCAGGTTCGATACCGGTGGCTCCTGCCGACGCTCCTCTGAAGATGTTGCCGCCGCCAACGACGATGCCGAGTTCGATGTCGCCGTCACCGACCGCCTCGACGACTTCCCCGGCAAGCCGGCCAACCTGTGTGGTGCCAATACCATACCCAAGCTCGGGATCGGCAAACGCCTCCCCGGACAGCTTGAGCAGAACTCGACGCCTTGTCATCAGATCTCCTCGCCGACCGCGAGACGTGCGAACCTCCGGATGCTGATGTTCTCGCCCATAGTGGCTGCGAGGCCTGAAACCATGTCTCCAACCGTGCCCTCGAACTGGTCGGTCTTGACGAACGGTTGCTCTTCGAGCACGTAGTCCTTGTAGAACGAGCCGATGCGGCCTTCAACGATTCGGGGAATGATGTTCTCCGGCTTACCTTCGTTGAGCGCCTGCCGAGTGATCATGTCGCGCTCGTGCTGGAGAGCTTCCTCCGGCACATCCTCACGGCGGACCCAGCGTGGCTGCGCCGCCGCGACATGCATGGCGACATCGTTGGCCATCGCCTGGAACTGCTCGCTCTTGGCAACAAAGTCGGTCTCTGAGGCGAGTTCGACCAGCACGCCGATCACAGGTCTCTCGAACTGCTTGTGGATGTAGAGGCCGATGACTCCTTCGTTCGCCTCCCTGCCCGCCCTCTTCTTGGCGTCTGAGAGGCCTTTCTCCCGCAGGTACTCCTTTGCCTTCTCGAAGTCACCACCGGTTTCGACCAATGCCGTCTTGGCATCCATCATGCCGACACCGGTGGCGTGGCGAAGCTCCTGCACGTCCTTGGCGGCGAAACCGGCCATCACTCGTCTCCTTCGTCGCTCGGCGCGCCCTTCAACGCGATCTCTCTCCCCTCGATGCACGCGTCGGCGACGAACCCGGCCATGAGCTGGGCCGATCGGATTGCGTCATCGTTGCCGGGAATCACGAAATCGACCAAGTCGGGATCGCAGTTCGTGTCGACGAGTGCGATGACCGGGATCCCAAGGCGATCCGCTTCCTTCAATGCGATCTGCTCCGCGTTCAAATCGACAATGAACAGCGCCTGCGGAAGATGGCTCAGGTTGCGTACGCCGCCCAGCACACGTTGAAGCTTTGCCAGCTCTCTATGGAGCCGCAGACGCTCCTTCTTCGGCAGTGTCGCCATCTCGCCTGACTCGTCCATCCGCTCCAGTTCGCGCATATAGGAGATGCGCTTTTGGATCGTGGCGAAGTTGGTGAGCATCCCCCCCAACCACCGGAAGTTCACATACGGCATGTCGGCCCGAACAGCGGCTTCCTCAATCGGGAGCTGTGCCTGCTTCTTGGTGCCGACGAAGAGAACGAGCCCTCCATCTGCCACTGCGTTCTTGACGAACTCGTGCGCTCGGTTGATCTGATCGAGCGTTTGACGCAGATCGATGATGTGAATGCCGTTGCGGGCGCTGTAGATGTACGGCTCCATCTTTGGATTCCAGCGCCGCGTCTGATGCCCGAAGTGGACGCCAGCTTCCAGCAGCTGCTTCATGGTGACCGTGGACATAGGTCCTCCTGTTCCGGTTGTTCCTCCGCCCGTCACAGTCAGTGACCGCTCCCCGCGACGAATCGACCGTTGGGAAGATACGGGCGTGTGTGATCGGGCAACTGTACCAGGCGGTCAACCGTGGTTAAACGCAGGCTCCGTCATGCGGTGGCGAAGACTCATCACCGACTTCGTATGGATCTGGCAGACACGAGACTCGGTTACACCGAGCACATCGCCGATCTCTGCGAGTGTGAGGCCCTCGTAGTAATAGAGGGTGAGCACCAGGCGATCCCGTTCGACGAGTCGGTTGATCGCATCCGCCAAGACGCGCTTGACTTCTTCTTCCTGATAGACGGCCTCGGGATCGACTCCTTTTGGATCCGCAAGGAGATCTCCGACGGTGGACGAATCCCGGCCGGGCGAGAGCAGTTCGTCGAGCGCGACCAGACCGGCGGACGACACCTCGGCCATCGTGTTCTGGAGTTCTTCTACCGGGACATCCATGTGAGTGGAGAGCTCCTGGTCGGTGGGTGGACGCTGGAATCGATGCTCCAGCTCGCTGTAGGAGCGTTCGAGTTCGCGAGCCCGAGCCCTGAGGGAACGGGGTGCCCAGTCGAGAGCTCGTAGCTCGTCGAGGATCGCTCCCCGGATCCTGTTGATGGCATACGTCTCGAATTTCACGCCCCGGTCGAGGTCATACTTGTCGATGGCATCGATCAGTCCGAAGATGCCGTCCGAGATCAGATCGGAACGATCGACGCTCGAAGGCAAACCGGACGCCACTCGACCCGCCACGAACTTGACGAGTGGTGAAAAATGCAGAATGAGGCCCTCACGGGCCTCTTGGTCCCCTGTGGCCTTGAACCTGCGCCACAGCTCCTCCAAGGGGTCCTCGGATGCCCGATCAGGCCCGCGGGTGACTTCGCTCATACGTTGCCTTGAGATGCTCGCGGGTAACCGCAGTGTACGTCTGGGTGGTCCCTAGTTCAACGTGCCCCAGAAGCTCCTGGACGGCGCGCAGGTCCGCTCCACCTTCGAGAAGGTGCGTCGCGAACGAGTGACGGAAGGCGTGCGGGAACGTTCCGGCACGCACCCTGACAGTTCTCCGAATCCCCCGCACCCCCAGCGATCCACCCCGAACACCAACCCAGAGCGCGTCGGTGGTCGGCCACAACCGTGGGCGACCTCGGGTGAGGTATGACTGTATGGCCAGCCTCGCCGGTCCTCCGAGCGGGATGGCGCGTTCTTTGTCGCCCTTGCCGACCACCCTGAGGAATTCGGCGCCAACGACATCATCCACCCGCAGCGCCGCCGCTTCGGCAACCCGGAGTCCCGTTGCGTACAGGACCTCGAGAAGCGCTCTGTCTCTGAGCGCGACGGGATCGTCATCCGTCAGACCATCGAGAATCGCTCGGACGGTGCGGACGGGTAGGGCCTGGGGAAGCGTCCTTGGACGGCGGAGTGTTCCAAGTCGCTCGGACGGGTTGACGTCGAGGAGTCCACGGCGAGTCTGATCGGTGAAGAACGCCCGCACGGCCGATGCTTTTCTCGCGATGGACCGGCGCGCATACCCCCTCGTATCGAGATACGCGAGGAACCTCCGCACCCGTCCTCGATCGATGTCCGGAATCCCTTTGACGCCTGCCCTGTCGCAGAACGCCATGAACTGCGAGAGATCCCGTCGATATGCAGCGATCGTGTGGGGCGAGAGATTCCGCTGTGTCGCGAGTCGCATCAGGTACTCGTCGACGGACTCGACCGCCCACTCCGGCATTTCGGGTATCGCTGCCATGTGATGCATGGTCGCCGTCTCCCTCCTGGCCGTCAACGACCCTTCACGACACGCCCTCCTTCGCGCCGAACGAGACCCAGCGCCTCGAGCCTGGCGACTCGGGCCAGCACTTCGGAGACGGGATGTTCCAGAGCCAGCTCGTCGATGGTTCTCCCCACGACGTCATCGATCTTCTCGTCGCTCGACTCGCGGGTGAGTGCGGATTCCGGCGGTCCGAGAACCACGGACACCGCCTCGATCAGATCATCGGGGTCGAGAACCGGCAGTGCACCATCCCTTATCACCCTATTGCAGCCCTCAGATGTTGGCCGGTCGACGTCCCCCGGGACGGCGAACACATCCCGGCCCTGCGCCAAGGCTTTCCGCGCGGTGATGAGCGCACCTCCCGTTCTCGCGGCCTCGACAACGACCACGATCCTGGACAATCCGGAGATGATTCGGTTTCGGGGCGGGAACCGCCAACCGTTGGGGGGCGTCCCCGGCGGATACTCGGTGACGATCGCTCCGTTGTTGGCGACGAGTGCCCGTCCCAGCTCCTCGTGCTCCTTCGGATACCAGACATCGGGGCCGCTTCCGAGTACTGCAGCACCACACCCGTGCGCTGCGACGACACCCCTATGGGCTGCACCGTCGACTCCACGGGCCAGTCCGGATACGACGGGCCATCCCGCCGATGCGAGCGCCGTGCCGTAGCGACGTGCCAAGGATGTGCCGTAACCTGTTGCACGCCTCGACCCGACGACCGCCACGCCGGGTTCCGCCGGGAGAGCGCCTCGCACGAACAGGAGGTCAGGGGCGTCGGGAAGCTCAGCGAGGTGATCGGGCATGTTCTCCCGAAGACAGATCCCGACGCCGGCCGAAGCGAGCTGATCCAGACGTTCATCTGCCGGCACCGCCGCTGCTCGACGTGCTCTGTCAGGAACTTCGATCCTGCCCCGCTCGATCGCGTCGAGTACGGACTCTGGGGACCCGTGCCGCTCGACGAGCTCAGCCCTCCGGTCCGGGTGCATGCCGACGTACGCGAGCTGCAGCCGGGCGTTCACCACTCCCCCCGAAACGACAGCGCCTCTGCGATGTGCGGTTCATCTGCGGGATCGGCACCATCGAGATCGGCGATGGTTCTCGCGACGCGCCTGATCCTGTCGAACCCTCTCCCTGTCAGGGCGAAGCGTTCGATCGCGGTCTCGAGCAAGCAGTGAGCTCCGGACGTCCACCGCAGCCCGTCCAGCTCGCCCCTACCGAGCCGACTATTCGGCATGCCTCGCTCGTCTTGGATCGCCCTGGCTGCCGCGACCCGGTCGGCGACGACCTTGCTCCCCTCGCCTGGCGGCCCGACGAGGTCCTCGCGTTGTGGTCTCGGAATAGCAACCCGAAGATCGAATCGATCGAGCAGGGGGCCCGAGAGGCGGCGGCGGTATCGCTCGATCGATGGGACCGAGCACGAGCACGGGCGCAGCCGGTCTCCCGCGTACCCACACGGACACGGGTTGGTTGCTGCAACCAGCTGGAAAGAGCTTGGAAAACGTACCGACACGCCTTTCCGCGACACGATGACCCAACCCGACTCGAGAGGCTGGCGAAGCGCGTTCAGGATGTTCACCGGGAACTCGCCCAGCTCGTCGAGGAACAGCACACCTCGATGCGCCAACGAGATCTCTCCGGGAACGGGCATGCCACTGCCCCCTCCGATGATCGCCGGCACCGTTGCAGAGTGGTGTGGGGAGCGGAAGGGGGGCGTCTCGGCCCGACCTGCACGGCCCGCCGCGTCCCATACCTGTGCTACCTCGAGGCGCTCTTCATCACCGAGTGGAGGCAGGATCCCTGCCATGCGGACGGCAAGCATCGTCTTGCCCGACCCTGGCGGTCCCCACAGGAGGAGTGGATGCCTGCCCGCGGCCGCGACCTCCAGCGCTCTCCTTCCAACGGCTTGGCCTCGGACCTCGGACAGATCAGCCCCTCCGGGGTGCGGGAGATCGGTTTGTTCCTTGATTGGCGCACCGGGTGTGGTGCCCTGCGCGACCCCGACCGCCTCCGAGAGGGACCGGACGGCCCGGACCTCCGCCCCGGGGACCCTGCGTGCCTCCCCGGCCGACTGCACGGAGAGCACACACGGCAATCCGGCGTCGCGCGCAACCAGCCCGGCTCCCAGACCACCTCGCGCCGAACGTACCGATCCGTCGAGCGCCAGTTCGCCCAGTGCGACGACGCTGCCGACGGTTGGCGGAACACTTCCAGCCGCGGCGAGAACGCCGAGCGCGATCGGGAGGTCGTACGCCGATCCCGCCTTCGGGATATCGGCGGGGGCCAGGTTCACGGTCACGGTCCGATTCGGGAAGGGGAATCCCGACTGGACGATCGCGGATCGAACCCGGTCCTTCGCCTCTCGTACTGCGGTGTCGGGAAGCCCCACCAGAGCGAATCGGTCCTTGGGTGCGCCGATATGAACTTCGACGCGTACCGGTCTCGGTTCCACGCCGACCAGTGCGACTGAGGTAACGGTTGCGAACATGGCTCGACCCTACGGAGCGCCTGGGACAAGTTCCCTGGGTCAAACCGGGTTCGTGAACTACACTGGTGTAACTCAAGGAGGCCAGGTGCTCGCGTACGAAACGACTCTGCTGGAAACCGAATCGATCGTCGACGCATGCCTCGATCGCTACCACGCACTCGGGTTCTCGGCCCATCCTGTCGAATGGAGTCGCCTCGCACTGGACCAGGCGGCCGATGACCAGGCGTCGGTAGTCGTCAGTGACGAGTGCTGTCTGGACTGGATTGTCTCGCCTCGCGTCGATCCTGTCGATTACAGGCCCATCTTCCGGCGTCTCGCCGGGGATGGATGGCAGGTCCACGTCCTCGTCGCGCTCGAGCGTCTCGGAGAGGCTCATCGCGGTCTCAGAGGCGTGGATGTGATGCTGCAAGGCTGGTGGACCGACGACGGTGGCGTACACTTCGGACGACCCGAGATTCCATGAGGCCATGCCCATACCGCTCTACACCCAGACCGTCATCGCACTCATCTGGGACTTCGATCGCACACTGATTCCCGGCAACCAGCAGGACCCCCTCTTCGAAGAGTACGAAGTCGACGCCCGGGCGTTCTGGTCGGAAGTCGATGGACTCGTCGACTACTACTACGGCCGCGGGATCCGCGTAGCCCGTGACACCGCATACCTGACCCACCTGCTCACGTATGTGGACCAGGGAAGATTCGCAGGCCTCACCAGGGCGAAGCTGTACGAGCTCGGAGCGAGCATAGAGATGGCCCCTGGGATCCCGGAGTTCCTGGAGATCTCGAAACGGTACGTCACGGAGATCCCGGAGTTCGCCCACGAGGAGATCTCGGTCGAGCACTACGTCGTTTCGACCGGAATCCTGTCGATGATCGAAGGCAGTGCCATCGCACCGCACGTCGACTGGATCTGGGCCAACGACTTCATCGAGCACCCCGCACCTCCCGGCTACCTGAACAAACTCGACATCGACGAGCCGAACTCCCCCATTTCGCATCTGGGATACACGATCGACAACACATCGAAGACGAGGGCCGTCTTCGAGATCAACAAGGGCGTGAACAAGACAGCGTCGATCGACGTGAACGCTCTGATGTCGGAAGAGCAGCGACGCGTCCCGATCAAGAACATGATCTACGTCGCCGACGGCCCGAGTGACGTTCCCGTCTTCTCGATCCTGAATCAGCGGGGCGGCAAGACACTCGGCGTATACACGACCTCTCCGGTGAACAACTTCCGCCAGGTGCGACAGTTGCAGTCGCAGGGTCGCATCCAGGGCATGGCGGAAGCCGACTACCGAGAGGGACGGGCGGCCTATCTCTGGCTCATCGACAGTATCGACCAGATCGCCCGCGAGATCCTCGATGCCCGCCACAAGGCCTTCGCAGAAATCCCACGCGCTCCCGGACATGCCGACTGATCCGGTTACGGTGGCGCCGGTCCAGCCGTATGCAGCCCGCAAGCGATACGTGTGCCCGGGATGCGACGGTCCCGTGGAGATCGGGGAGTTCCACGTCGTGGTGGTACCGGATCACGCGCCGGAGCTTCGGCGGCACTGGCATCGCGGATGCTGGTTCAGAGAGTCATCGCGTCGCAAGACCTGATCTGGAAGGTGCTACCGTTGCGCCGATGAGCAGGCGTCGCACCTTCGACACCCTCACCAACGACCTCCTCGAAAACGCAGTGTGCTTCCGCTGCGGAGGTACCGGAACCCGCATCCACGATCTCGATCCGCTCGGCGTGGTTCGCTGTCCGACCTGCGGTCAGGTGTTCACATCACCCCGGCTGAACGATGATGGCCGCCGAACCCTCTACAACGATGCCGACTACTTCGACGATGGAATCTACGGCACCTCCGGCTCCGACCGGATGCAGCGCATCTGGATCGCCGGACGCCTCGACTTGATAGAACGGCACATCAGTGGACGACGGTTGCTGGAGTTCGGATGTGCCTACGGATGGTTCCTCAATAGTGCTCGCGATCGAGGGTTCACCGTCGAAGGAATGGAGTTCTCTGCGGTGGCAGCCACTGCCGCCTCCGAGCGCCTGAAGGTGCCAATTCATCAGTCATACGACATCAACGGCACGTTCGACGTCGTGACTGCATGGGATGTCATCGAGCACGTCCCCAATCCGACGAACCTGCTTCACTCTGCCCGCAGGCTTCTTACACCGGAGGGACTGCTCGTTCTCTCGTGTCCCTACTACGACTCGATTCCGGCCCGAGTGAGTGGTTCTCACTGGCGGGCGTTCAAACCTCTCGAGCACATCTGGCACTTCACCAGAGCAGGCATGCGACGCACGCTGAGCGAGTCGGGATTCACTCCGATCGACGTCGTCGACAGTCCGTTCCGTCGGGCCAACCTCATGCGGTTCGACAGCATGGTTGTGGTTGCCGGCGTCACACGTCAGGTACCCAACGAACCTGAACACCGTCAGGTCTGAACCCGACGGCAACCACGTCGACGCGCCACGCGCCCACTTGTCGTGCAAGCGACCAGACCTGTCGCGCTTTGGCGTCGTCGAAAGCTCCGAGCGGATCTGCACGTCCTTCGTGGTCGAGAACCGCCGACTTCACCTCGACTGCGACACGCGTTCCGCGATGTTCGGCGAGGATGTCGATCTCGCCGCGTCCGATCCGCACGTTGCGTCCGATGATCAAGAGTCCGTTGCGAGTGAGGAACTCGGCAGCAACCCTCTCCCCGAGGGTTCCGATCCGCCGCTTCGTCAGAGCCGGACGCCCGGCTCCAGCTCTTCGATGTTCACGTCCCGGAATGTCAACACTCGCACTCGTTGCAGGAACCTCGCCGGTCGATACATGTCCCATACCCACGCATCCTCGAGCTCGATTTCGAAGTAGGTCGAGCCATCGTCATGGCGGGTGTGCACATCGACACCGTTGGCGAGGTAGAAGCGGCGCTCCGTCTCAATGACGTACTTGAACATCGACAGTACGTCGCGATACTCCTTATAGATCTTCAGCTCGATCTCGGACTCGTAGCGCTCCAGGTCTTCCTCGTGCATTCCGTTCCCTCTCAGTGGCTCGGATAGTACCAACGTGGCACCCATTCGGCACCTGTTCTATCAGGAGCCACTGACACCCAATCCACCTATCCTGCCAAGTGGCCAGATGCGGACGAATGCTTTGCCGACGATCGAATCGGCTGGAACAACGCCGAACACGCGGCTGTCCTTGCTGTGGTCCCGATTGTCTCCCATCACGAACACGTCCCCAACAGGAACGGTTACAGGACCAAAGTCAGGCATGTTGGTACCCGGATAGAGGTAGGGCTCATCGATCGCCTCCCCGTCTACGAGCACCTGGTTGCCGCTGATCTCGACGGTTTCCCCACCGACGGCAATCACCCGCTTGATGAGATCCTCGATGTCGGGCGATCTCAGCCCAAGGGACTCGCCGACGTGGCGCACTACGGCGCTGAAGAACGGTTCGGACTCCTGCGTGTTGCCCCAAGGAGGCATGAATACCACGATGTCGCCTCGATCGGGGATCCCCGATCCGTAGGCGAGCTTGTTGACCATCACCCGATCACCGATCTCGAGGGTATGTTCCATCGAGCCGGAGGGAATGAAGAACGTCTGGACGAGGAACGTCTTGATGATCACCGCGATAGCGAGAGCGATGACGACCAGGAAAGGCAGCTCCACCCAGAACGGGGTTCGTTTCTTGGCCTGACTGTGCGTCGACACGTGATCGCTAGCGGCGCTCTTTGATCCGAGCCGCCTTGCCGACCCTGTCCCGAAGGTAGTAGAGCTTCCCGCGGCGCACCTTGCCACGGCGGGTGACTTCAATCTTCTGGATGATCGGGGCGTGCACCGGAAAGACGCGCTCGACGCCCACACCGAAGCTGATCTTGCGGACCGTGAAGGTGCTCTTGATGCCGGCTCCATCTCTCGCGATGACAACGCCTTCGAACACCTGAACACGCTCACGTCCGGCTTCCACCACGCGCACGTGTACACGCACGGTGTCGCCGGAGCGGAAGTCGGGAATGTCGTCGCGCAGGTACGCGCTTTCCAGTTGTTCGAGCATGATGAAGACTCCTAGAGCGGGCGAATGATCGCAGCAGACCGCTGACTGCGCAAGATAGCAGCCGTCAGCCGTTCTCCCGTTCCCAGAGATCGGGGCGTCTCGCTCTCGTTCGCTTCTCCCGCTCCTCACGACGCCACGCCTCGATCCGTGCATGGTCCCCCGACAGCAACACCTCGGGTACGCCCCATCCGTGGTGATCCGAGGGCCTCGTGTAGTGCGGCTCTTCCAGGAGCCCGTCCCGGAAGGACTCAGACGTGGTCGACTCATCGTTTCCGAGTGCTCCGGGCAAGAGCCTTGCGACCCCCTCGACAATCGCAAGTGCGGCCGCCTCGCCTCCGGCGAGCACGAAATCGCCAAGTGAGACTTCCTCGCTGATCAGATGCTCAGCGACGCGTTCGTCGACACCCTCGTACCTGCCACAGACGAGCACGAGATGATCGAGTGTCGCCCATCGATCCAGGGTCGCCTGATCGAGCGGTTCACCTGTTGGAGTCAACAGGACTCTGTGCGCGTCTTCGAATGGCGCGAGCGCATCCTCGAGTGGTCCGACCATCAGAACCATGCCCGGGCCCCCACCAAACGGCGCGTCGTCGACCTGTCGATACATGCCCCTGCCGTACTCCCGAAGGTCGGCCGTCTCGACGCGGAGGCGGCCGTCCTCGATGGCCCGTCCGACGATGCTCACCGTCAACGGGGTCTCGAAGAACTCGGGGAACAACGTGATGATCGTGATATCCAGGGAAAGCCTCCATGAGCTGCGACTTCCAGAGTATCCTCCGAGCGTGGCCGACGAACAGCATCCCTATGCAGACCCCTGGGGGCTCCCGACCGAGGACTCGTCCGGCGCACCGCTCTCTGAACAGGTGTCAGAGCCTGAACCCGAGGAGGCAATGGCGGAGCAGCCCGCAGAATCGGTGACAGAGCCTGAACCCGAGGAGGCAATGGCGGAGCAGCCCGCAGAATCGGTGACAGAGACCGGGCCCGATGAAGAAGGCATCACTGCGACGGAGGTGTTTGAGGCCACCGGCGAAACCGTTGAGGACGACCCCTCGGACGGCGCCGCCGAGGACGTGGAGGAGGACGTCGTCGATTCCACCCCCGAGGAGGACGCCGTCGATTCCACCCCCGAGGAGGACGTCGTCGATTCCACCCCCGAGGAGGACGTCGTTGAGGTCGTTGAGTTCGTCGCTCCGGCCGGAGACGTGCCGATTTCGTCCTCTCACATGGAAGCCAAGAACGTCCTCGACACACTCGGTGTGGGATTCGATGATCTTCCCGATGAACCACCCGATTGGATGGATGCTGCAACGACCATGCCTCCTCCAAAGGTCTACCAAGAACTCTCCGGCCTTGGCCAGGACGAGGCGGCGCCGACCGACGATCATCTGAACACCGACGAGCCAGTCGAGCCGTTCGAGGACACCGAACCCGACCTCGACGAACCCATCGAACCGGACCAGGACACCGAACCCGACCTCGACGAGCCAGTCGAGCCGTTCGAGGACACCGAACCCGACCTCGACGAACCCATC
>CAZWHZ010000008.1:21405-34212 GCA_964633745.1 uncultured Acidimicrobiia bacterium | reverse complement strand
TCCATCGAGTCCCATCCCGTGCAGCAAGAAGCTCGTCGTTCCCACCGCTACGAGCAACACGCCATACAGCGCCGGGCCACGGCGCCGTGTGACGAGGAGCATCCCCGCGACGACGAAGGCAAGAGCGGTGAAAGCGTCAATAGGCTGTGCGGGGAAGCCGGCCCTGATCAGTTCGCAGTCCACCTACTTCTCGTGCTTTCCGAGAGGAGAGAGCGACGCCATCATTCGCCGTCCGAGACTGTCGTAGATCGGCTCGTTGCGCATCAGTGAGGTAGTGATCACCGCCCCGAATGCCGCAGCGAGCATGGGCACGACGAGGGTCGTTGCTGCGGTCATCTCGACGATCAGGATGATCCCGGTCAGGGGGGCTCGAACCATCGCAGCGAACAGAGTGGACATGCCGACGATCGCGAATGCCGCCACTCCGGTACCTGGACCGGAGAGGAAGTGTCCGCCGAGCCCATGCAGGATGGCGCCCCAGAGCGCGCCCACGGCCAGCAGCGGGGAAAACAGGCCGCCCGGAGTCTGTACTGCATAGGAGAGTGGTCCGAGGAAGAACCGAATGAGGAAGTAGCCGGTGACCGACGCGAGGGCGATGCCCCCTCCGAGCAGCTCCTGTGTGAGCCGATCGCCGCCTCCTGTTGCGACGAGCGGATCGAACCACAGCAGTGCGCCCACCACAACACCGATGACGGCCGCCTGGGCAAGGGGTGGGACGCGATGCATTCGATCGGAGAGCCCGAGGAAGAACATGATGAGGCGGTTGTACCAAGCGCCCGCGATGCCGGTCACCACTCCGAACGCCAGGAACGCAACCAGCGTCCATCCCGAGGGCGTGCCGATCTGGCCGACGAGGAAGTCGGGCCGATCGCCGAGAACCATGCGCGAGGCCGTGATGGCGGCTGCGGTGCCGATCAGTGTGACGAGACCCAGACGGAGGCGAATCGTCTTCGCGACCTCTTCGAACACGAACAGTGCGCCACCGAGCGGCGCGTTGAACGCAACCCCGAGTCCCGCGCCGCCCAGAGCCGTTTGGAGGAGGCGTACGTCTTGATCGTCGAGACGGAATTGTCTTCCCGCCTCCGATCCGATTGCAGCTCCGAGGTGGACGGTCGGGCCCTCACGACCTAGCGCCAGGCCGGCGCCGATCGCGAGCACTCCGCCGACGAATTTGGCGGGCAGAACCTCCCACGAGGTGGCAGCGATCTCGCCTTTGAACACCGCCTCGACGTCTTGGATGCCGCTTCCGGACACTCGTGGGACGGCGAGAACGATGAGACGGGCGAGAACGACGCAGACAACCACGACGACGATCAGGAGCAACCATCCGGGCCCGGACCAATCGTGAGCCCACGTGAGGAATGACAGACGAAGGTCGTCGGCTTCGAAGAGGAATTTGCGGAAGTACCCGCCGACGATCCCGACGATGAACCCTGCCAGGGCCGCAACCAGCACAAGTCTGATCAGGTCACGGGCGTCGTTCTTCTCTCGGTCCATCAACCCGGTCACGTTAGTCGTGGCAGCGAGGTCCCTCTCTTTGGTGCTTCGTTCGCCCGACGTAGCATGGGGTGATGATGAAGTTGCTTGTGTTTGTGACCTGGTCCGTTGTTCGTTCGGCGGCGCGACGGTTGATCTGCGGGCCGTTGGTCGATCAGTGGTCGTGGGGAGTGGAACTCCGAGTGGTGGCACTTCGCGCGATTCTGGAGTCGAGCCGGCCGAACCGACGGGTTCTCGAAGGGCGATTGGATCCGCCCATTCCGCGCCGCCTGCGGGGCCTGGTGCGTGCGGAGCCCGGTGAAGTCGGCGGAGTGAAGGGGGAGTGGATCTCGCGCGTCGACTTCGAGGATGACATCACTCTGCTGTATCTGCACGGCGGCGGCTATATCGGGGGAAGTGCGGCGACACACCGTCAGTTTGTGAGCGTCCTCACGTGGGCGTTGGGGACGCGAACGTTCGTCCCCGATTACCGGCTGGCCCCAGAGCATCGCTTCCCGGCCGCCGTCGACGACGCTGTGGCCGTGTTTGAAGGCCTCGAAGCCCAGCACATCGTCGTTGCCGGCGACTCGGCCGGCGGGGGTCTCGCGTGCGCCCTGTTGCTTCGACTCAGAGATGAAGGACTCGACCTGCCGGCAGGTGCGATTCTGTTCTCGCCGTACACGGATCTCGAACACACGGCTCCTTCGATTGCAGCCAACGCTGCCACCGACTACCTCCCCCTCGGAGTGCCGTCACCGAACGTTGCCTACCTGGGGGACCATGATCCGAAAGATCCGCTCGCGTCACCGATATACGGCGACTTCACAGGGATTCCGCCGTTGCTGGTCTTCGCAGGGAGCCGGGAGATGATCTTGGACGATGCGACGCGCCTCGCCGAGAGGGCAGCCTCCGATGGAGTGTCAGTCACGCTCCACATTGAACCGGACATGATGCACGTATGGCCGGCGATCCTCCCCGGTCATCCTGCCGCTACTCGTGCGGTGGCGATCGCCGCCGACTTTGTGCGCGGAACCCGGTAGCACCCGAGTGCGGGCTCAGTCGTCGTCCCTTGGCAGGAACGACACGTGGCCACACTCCGAGCAGACACGTCGAATGAGCCCCGCCTGGATCGTCGACACCCCGTAGGTGTGGATGTGGTCGGCTGCGACAGAGTCCTCGGAACTGAGTGCCTTGAGGCGATCGAGCGGCCAGATGCCGGTCTGTCGCAGTTGATCCCGGGTCGTTGCGCTCAGGAACCTCGTCCTCGAGGCGAGGCGCCGAGGTCGAACAGCTGCACCGACCTTCTCTTCGGTGAGATCCACTTCGATTGTTTCCCCGACCGGAGGCGGTGGTTCTGGCGGTTGCGGCGGCGCCGTGTCGTCCGGTTGAGGTGGTGCGACCTTCTCCGGCGGAGCGGTGACCGCAGGCGGTTGCGGAGCCCGTTCCTTCCGTCGGCGTCGCCTCGGTGCGCTCACCTCGACGGTGTCAACGAACTTGAGTGACGCGAACAAGTCGGGGCTGCTCGGCAGGAAGTGGATCACTTCGTCGCCGATAACGAACTGAAATTCCTTTGGAGATAGCTGATGGATTTCGACGTCAGCGATCGGCCATGTGCCCAGGTCAGTTCTGCCCGTCCTAAGGCGGATCTGATCGTTGACGACCTGGAGGACGGCGTCGATTCCAGAGTCGAGATCTTCTGGGAGGCGGACAATCCCGCTGATCCGTATCATTGAGCTCCCTTGCGCGCTCAGTGAGATGTTTACGCGCTCTTCGCGGTTACGTCAAGGACCATTCCAGGGTAGATTGCAAAGTCATGCGGATTGCAGTCATCGGGGCGGGGGGAGTCGGAGGGTATTTCGGTGGCCGCCTTGCCCTATCCGGCGAGGAGGTGACCATGGTCGCGCGAGGACGGCACCTGGACGCAATCCGCGCCAATGGACTTCGAGTCGAGAGCACCTTCGGCGACTTCCACGTAGACGTCACCGCCGTGCAAGATCCCGGCGACATTGGTCCCGTGGATGTGGTCCTCGTTGCCGTCAAGTCACAGGACACCCAGGCCGTCGCCGGTACTCTCGACCCCTTGGTCGGATCCGACACGGCAGTCGTGTCCCTCCAGAACGGGCTGGGAAACGAGGAGGTGCTCGGTGAGGCGGTTGGGCTGGAACACGTCCTCGGTGGTGTTGCCTACATCCTCTCGACGATCGGAGAGCCCGGTCTCATCGTGCACAAGGGCGGTCCGGCGAGCATCGTCTTCGGCGAACTCGACGGTACACGCACACCCCGCGCAATCCGCCTTCACGAGGTGCTGGTCGGAGCCGGGATTGCCGCCACCTTGACCGACGACATCCGGGCTGTCATGTGGGACAAGTTCGCACTCATCTGCGCGCTTTCGGGAGTCACCGCGGCCATCCGTCTGCCGATCGGTGAGATCCGGTCGACACGAGAGTCGTGGGATCTCTTTCGGGCGATGCTGCGCGAGGCGGCCATGGTTGCCGAGGCGGAGCGTGTCGAGCTTCCGGCCGGAGCGCTCGAACGACAGGAAGCGTTCGCGTCGGGACTGGAACCCGGTGTGTTCTCGTCGCTTCACTACGACCTGACGCACGACAAACCCATGGAGCTCGAGTCGCTCCAGGGTGCCCTTCTGCGACGAGCCCGAGCTGTCGGGGTTCCCGTCCCGATGACGGAAGCCGTCTACGCGATCCTCAAGCCATGGGAGAAGCGCACTAGGGGGTAAGGTCGGCCTCACCTCGTACCTTGTACCTCGTACCGGGTACGGGTGGGGGAGCTCTACTCCAGGATCGTCGCTTCGAATCGGAACAGGCGGATGGGCTCGTCGACACCAATCCGTGCCTTGCGCCTGGCGATGTCGACTTGCGCTTCTGGAGTGGTGATCTCAGGGATGGCGGGCAGCAGCAGCCCGCGGCGACCTCTCCTGTCCTCGACAATCACGCCGAAGCGCGTTGGATCGAGAAAGGAGAGATCCTGCACCTCTGTTGGCACACCGAGGACATACACGGTGATGTCGAGCCGTTCGAGTTCGCTCATGCGCAGGGGTGGGAAGCGTGGATCGTGAACCGCGGCGTTGATCGCTTGGCGAGCGACCTCCGCTTCGAGTGTGTCCGCCTCACCGACGATGCTTCCGACACAACCCCGCAGGCCGTTGGCGTCGTGGAGGGAAACGAAGACCCCTCCGTCTGGCGGTGACCCCGGCGGGGTAGGCACATCGCCCGTCGCGAGGAAGTGACGAAGGGCGTCGCGGGCGAGTCGAACCAGTGGATGTTCCACAAGACGACGATACAGCGACTGTCGAAGGCGCGAAACCAGGGGCGAGATGTCCTACGCTGAGCGCTTGTGACAACACTTCGCCGCCCGTTTGTTCGTCCTGGAAACGTGACTGCAATGATGGTCGTCGCCGGTCTCGTCGGGGCCGGTGCCGGCCTCGGAGCGGTCCTTCTCATCGAAGCGATCGACGGATTGGCGGATCTGGTCAAGCGACTCGACGCTCTCGTGCAGGTGCCATATCTGCTTCCACTCGTGGTGATACCGGTCGCGTTGATGGCCTCGTGGTGGCTCACGAAGACGTTCGCTCCCGAGGCGGCCGGCCACGGCGTTCCACAGATCCTCGCGGCGATCACCGTGTCGGGCGGTGCGATCCGGTGGCTCGTGGGTCCCCTCAAGGTCATTGCATCTGCGATCACGATCGGTGCCGGTGGCAGCGCCGGGCGGGAGGGCCCCATTGCGCAGATAGGTGCAGGGCTTGGATCGTTCGTCGGCAGGAGGCTCGGGCTTCCAGAAGGTGGTGTGATCAGTCTCGTCGCCGCGGGGGCCGGGGCAGGAATCGCCGCGACGTTCAACGCCCCTATCGCGGGCATGTTCTTTGCAATGGAGGTGATCCTCGGAAGCTTCTCGGTCAGACACCTCCACACGGTGGTCGTGGCGACGGTCGCCGGCGCGGTCGTCTCCCACAGCATCCTGGGGGAGGGGCTGACGTTCAGCGTCGATGCTCACTCGATCGGACACCCCACCGAGCTGCTCGCGTACGGCGTGCTTGGGCTGCTGTGTGTTGCGGGCGGTCTGGTGCTGCTGTGGTCACTCGACTTCTGGGAGGAGAAGCCCGACTTCCTTCGAGGATGGCGCCGCCCCTTGCTCGTGTCGTTCGCCGTCGCGGTCCCGATCGTGTTCTTCCCCGAAGTCGCCGGCACCGGACAGAAGTTCATCGGAGGGCTTCTGAACGGTCAGTCGGGCCTTGCCTGGTGGTTCCTGCTCGTCCTGGCGCTGGTCAAGCCGATCGTGACCGGCGCCACCTTCGGGGCTCGGGGCTCCGGTGGCATCTTCATGCCCAGTCTGTTCATCGGCGCCACCATCGGTTCGGGGTTCGCCCACGTGCTCAGCACGGTGTGGCACGTTTCCACCATTCACCCGGAAGCGTTCGCTCTCGTCGGGATGGCAGCGGTCTTCACGGCCGTCGCCCGGGCTCCGTTGACCGCAATCCTCATCGTGTTCGAGGTAACTGGCGACTATGGGCTGGTCTTGCCGCTGATGGTCGCTGTCGCAGTCGCGATGATGGTTGCTCCCCGCATCTACCCAGACAGCGCCTACACCAAGCCATTGTCACGGATGGGAATCAGGGTCACCAGGGGCGGTGAGATCGACCTGTTGGATACGGTTCGGGTCGGCGACGCCATGACCGTCGACTCGATGGCCGTACCCGCCCACACCACCCTTGCGGAGCTCCAGGGGATGCTCGACAGGGGAAGGCACCATGGGCTGCCCGTTGTCGACGGTGACGGGAATCTCGTAGGAGTAGTGACCGTGACCGACATCGTTCGCGCCGGCGGACCCTCCGATCAGGTGCTGGTGCAGGACGCCATGACACCCAAACCCGTGACCGTGACTCCGACGACGGCCGCCTCAGAGGCGTTGGAGCGAATGGCGGCGCTTGGCGTCGGCAGGATTCCCGTCGTCGACAATGAAGACTCCCGAAACCTGGTGGGGATGTTCCGCAGAGAAGACGCCGTGAACGCCTACCACCGTGCACGGGGTGCCGCTCTCAGGCAAGCAGCCGAACGAGAGCACTACCGGCTCAAGACCAGGGTCGGGAGCCACTTCTTCGACTTCATCGTTCCAGAGCGGTCGATGGCCGTCGGGAGGCAAGTGAAGGAAGTGCCCTGGCCTGAAGGGTGCCTTGCCGTCTCGGTGGTTCGTGAGGGAGAGGTGCTGGTCGCCCAGGGTGGCACGGTCATCCGTGCCGGCGACAGGATTACCTGCTTCGGTGACGAGCGGATGCGAGAGCGGCTCGTTCATCGACTCAGGCCGGCCGCCAATGGAGATGGTCGAGACTGACCGGCCGCGAGGGAGCTCGGCGGCAGGTCAGTCCCGGGTCATGGCGTAGGTCGCTCCCCGACTGTGACGGTCACGGTCTCGTGCGTGTCGCCTCGCACGTACTCGAGCTGTATCTGCTGTCCGGGATCGGTACCGTTGATCGCGTTGACCAGGTCGGATGCATTGGTGACGTCAGCGCCGTCGAAGCCTACGACCACGTCGTACTGCTGCAATCCAGCCTGGTCGGCAGCGCCGCCCGGGTTGACTTGTGTCAGGAGCGCACCGGTGTCGATCGAAAGACCGAGCTGCCCAGCTGCCGACTGCGAGTTGTCGACGACCGCGACACCCAGATAAGGCTGGCCGACGCCACGCTGGAACCGGTCCAGCACGTACTTCGCCGTGTTGATGGGGATGGCGAACCCAACATTCTGCGCACCGCCGGCGATCGCCGTGTTGATACCGATCACTTCACCTGCGGCGTTCAACAGCGGGCCGCCGGAGTTGCCGGGGTTGATTGCAGCGTCGGTCTGGATTGCGTTCTCGACGGTGCCGAGTTCCGTCTGGATCTGCCTGTGGAGGGCAGAGATGATGCCGAGTGACACGGTCGGCTCCGAGGCGTTGAGGGCGAGGGCGTTGCCGATCGCAATAGCTGCATCACCGACTTCGATGGTGTCGGAGTCGCCGAGGGGGAGAGGAACGAGGCCGCTCTTGTCCTGTACCTCGAGGACGGCCAGGTCTTGTAGTGGTGCCTCGGTGACGACGGTCGCCGGGCGAGCTGTCCCATCACTGGATGTGACCGTGACCTTCGACGCTTTTTGGATGACGTGGTAGTTGGTCAGGATGTGGCCTTGATCGTCGATCACGACACCTGTACCGGCACCTGCAGGCAGCTCCTGCGTGTTGCCGAGAAAGTCGGTGATCACCTGATCTTGGGTGACAGCGACGACCCCGGACTCGGCGGTGCGTACAAGCGGTGAGATGTCGAACAATCCATACCCACTCTGCGCCGGTGGGAAGGTTGTGGAGGTTGTGGCTGTGAGGGTTGTTGGGGTTGTCGAAACGACCGTCGCAGTGGTTGTCGTCGTTTCGAGTGCGGAGCTATTCAGGGTGCATCCTGCTGTTGCGAGCAGGAATACGGTTGCGATGGCGAGTCGTCTCATTGGGTCTCCGTGTCTGATCTAAGATTCCCTGGGATAGATGGTATGGGTGTCTTGGAGATGTGAAACGCGGTTCGGGATGATTCTCACGCCGCTCTGGGTAGATTCTTAGAGGATTCTCAAACCCGGTACCATTTCAGCCGTGCCGGCCCTCACCGTCGTCCTTCTTCTCGTGACCGGTGTTGTCGCGGGCTTCATCAACACGGTCGCTGGGGGAGGCTCCGTCGTTGCGTTGCCTGTGCTGGTCGAGGTGGTCGGAGCAAGCGTCGCGAACGGCACCAACCGCATCGCCATCCTGATGCAGAACATCGTTGGATCGATCTCGTTTCATCGTGGTGGCAAGGTTCCGTGGCGGCTCGTGAGAGCGATCCTGTTGCCGACCGTCGCCGGTGCGGCCGTTGGAGCCTGGGTGGCCACGCAGATCCCGGCGGATGTGATGAAGCGGATCTTCGGGCTGGTGATTGTGCTGGTCGCGCTGTCGGTCCTCGTCGGTCCTTCGAAATGGATGGGAGAAGGGGAGCCCCGTCTGAGAGAGCCGTGGCGGAGCGCCACATTCTTCGGGATCGGGTTGTACGGCGGATTTGTGCAAGCAGGTGTCGGGTTCTTGCTCCTGGCCGGTTTGGTGCTTGGCAGCGGCCTCGGGTTGGTGAAGGGCAACGGGGCGAAGGTCGTAACGATCCTCGTCTACACCCCGGTCACGCTTTTCTTCTTCGCGTCGGCATCGCAAGTGGATCTGAAGGTCGGGGTGATCCTCGGTCTCGGCAACATGACCGGCGCGTTCATTGCCTCACGATTGGCCATCAAGAAGGGGGCCGGCTGGATACGGTGGGTGCTTGTCGTCGCCGCAGTGGCCGCTGCGCTGCGGATGGTGCTCTGATCGTCATTTCCGCAGGCGGGAGGACCTGCGGGCTCGTATCTCGGGCTGGGTGACATCCTCCAATGTCACAAACGCCCCCGGGTTCACCTGCGAAATGACGCGTAGCGCCTCGTCGGCTCTGCGTCGAGGAATCACCGTGAAGGCAAGCCGCACATCGCCCTCCTTGCCCAACGCGTTGACGACGGTCACCCCGAAACCCTGCTCGCGCAGTGCCGGGGCAACCTCCGGCGAGTCGTTCGCGGTGATGACACGCAGGACGGTCTTGCCGAGCTTCAGGCTGCGTTCCAGGGTCGAGCCCAAGATGGTTCCGGCACCGAAGCCGGCGGCATAGGCAATCATTCGAACAGGTGAGTTCAGATTCGAGAAGACCAGCCCGGCGGCCACGACCCACGTGAGGGATTCGAAGAAGCCGAGAAGGCCGGCGATCCAGCGTTCGCCGCGAACGATCATGACGATTCGGATGGCTCCGATGGAAACGTCGACGAGTCGGAGGCAGAAGATGAGAAGTGCGCCGAGAAGCATTCGGGGAGTCTATCGCTTGGGGTAGCTTCTCCAGGCTGTCAAGATGGCCGCCTCATGCGATACCTGTTCATCCTCGCGGCCGCGCTCGTAGTGCTCTCCTCCTGCAGTGGTACTACCGCAACCACTACCACACATCCAACGGCCACCACCATCCAGGGCTGCGAGAACGTTGCCTACATCATCCCGAGTTCAGAGGATGCCATCATCGAGATGAGCAGGGTGTACACCTTCGTTCAAGAGGCCAAGCCTGCGGTCGTGGGGACCGAGTTCGAGGGAAGACTGATCCAGCTGTCGAGGCAGGGCGGCTACGACCTGATCACCGTCAAGTTCACCAACGACCTCGGAACGATGTTGTTCGTCCAGGAGCCAGGGAAGATCTTTCACATTGGTTGGGAGGGCTTGGCGACGAACCAGTCTGAGGTTCGCGACGCTGTGGAACAGCAGTTTCCGGACTTCCCGACCGAACTCGTCGACTGTCACGATATGACCCTGTTCGTTTCGAACGGCTGATTCGTCCGATCACAGCCGGTACCCGCTGATATGGTGTGCCGGAGGAGGGAGCGATCGTGCCGGTTCCGCGCCCGAGATTCACAGTCGGGATCGAAGAGGAGTACATGCTCGTCGATATCGAGACCCGGGAGTTGGTGAAAGATCCGCCTCCGCAGCTCATGTCGGAATGTAGCGATCTCCTGAAGGGGCAGGTCAGTCCAGAGTTCCTCCGAGGTCAGATCGAAGTCGGTACCCGGGTTTCCTCGACCATCGATGAGGCGAGAAGGGACCTCGCACAACTCCGAAAGGGGGTCGCCGGGGTCGCCAAGCGGTATGGATTCGCTCCAATTGCCGCTTCGACGCACCCGTTCGCCCGCTGGGCTGAACAGTTGGTCACGGAGAAGACGCGCTACCAGGTGTTGCTTCGTGAACTCGAGACCGTGGCTCGACGTCTGGTGATCTCAGGTATGCACGTACATGTCGGGATCGAAGATGACGATCTACGCATCGACCTGATGAACCAATTCGCGTACTTCCTGCCGCACCTGCTTGTGCTGAGCACGTCGTCTCCGTTCTGGCACGGCGAACATACTGGTTTGAGGAGCTACCGGTCGTCGGTGTTCAAGTCGCTGCCTCGTACCGGCACGCCTGTCCAGTTCACGAGCTGGGGCGAGTACCAACGCCATGTGAACGTGCTCGTTGATGCCGGCCTGATCGAGGATGCTACGAAGCTCTGGTGGGATATCCGACCAAGCGCCCGTTACCCGACGCTCGAGGTGCGTGTGACCGATATCTGCACACGGCTCGACGATGGGGTCGCTCTTGCCGCCCTGACCGTGTCACTCATGCACATGCTGTACCGACTGCGATCGGAGAACAAGCGTTGGCGGACCTACTCGAGGATGCTCATCGAGGAGAACATGTGGCGGGCGCAGCGGTATGGCATCCACGCGCCGCTGATGGATTTCGGGCAGGGAACACTGGTTCCGGTCCAGGATCTCGTCGATGAACTGATCGAGGAGGTCGAGGAGGACGCGACAGAACTCGGATGTCTCGCCGAACTCCATGCAGTGCCCGAAATCCTCGTACGCGGCACCAGCGCCGACCGCCAGTTGGCAACCTACGATGCCGCGTTGGCACATGGAGCCGACGAACAGCAGGCCCTCGAGGCGGTCGTCGACTTCCTCGTACGGGAAACCGTTACGTCGCTCTAGACCTTGTTCTGTGCATCCAGCACGGCAATTGCCGTCAGATTGACGATGTCGCCCACTTCGGCGTCCCTCTGTAGGACGTGCACCGACTGGGAGACTCCGGTGAGGATCGGCCCGATCACCTGTGCTCCTCCGAGCTTCGAAAGGAGCTGGTAGGCGGCGTTTCCGGCGGCCAGGTTGGGGAACACGAGCACGTTCGCTCGTCCGCCGAGCTTGTTGAACGCGTGCTGTCGTGCAAGCAACGGAGCATCCACGGCCGTTCGGGCGTGCATCTCTCCGTCCACCTGGAGGTCCGGCCGCCGATCCCAGCAGAGCGTCACCGCCTTGCGTACTCGTTCAGGCTCTTCTCCTGACGCCGATCCGAAGTTGCTGTAGGACAGCAGGGCGACCCGCGGTTCTACGTCGAACGTGTGCTGGACATAGTCGGCGGTCGAGATCGCGATCTCGGCGAGTTGTTCGGAGGTCGGCAGGATGTTGACAGCGCAGTCGGCAAGGAAGTAGGTCTGGTCCTTGAGGATCACTGCGTAGATCGCCGACACGATGCTGCGACCTTCATCCAGTGGGAGCACTTGGAGGGCAGGCCGGACTGTGTCCGGGTAGCTCGACGTCAGTCCACCGAGGACAGCGTCCGCGTCACCTTCATGAAGCATCATTGCCGCGTAGAGGTTGGGTTCGAGGATTGCCCTGTGGGCATCTTCGGGTGCAATGCCTTTGCGTCCACGCAGCCTGTACAACTCGGCGGCGTAGCGGGCCTGAGTCTCGGGTTCGTTGTAGGGGTTGAAGATGTCGATACCGTCGAGTGCAACTTGCTTCTCCTCGGCGATCGCTTGGATCTCCTCTACGTTTCCGAGGATGACCGGCGCGGCGATTCGCTCGTCGACGACCCTGCGTGCAGCCCTGACGATTCGGATGTCCGTGCCGTGCGGGTACACGACACGCATGGGGTGTTCCTGGGCCTTCGTGGCGACGCTGTGTGTGAGGCCATAGGCGGGCTGAAACCTCGACCGAAGCTCCTCTCGGTACATCTCGATGTCGGCATACGGAGTGCGCGCGATCCCTTCATAGACGGCCGCCTGTGCAACGGCCGGTGCGACATGCCAGAGCACTCTCGGATCGAACGGCTTCGGAATCAGATACTCGGCGCCGAACGCGAGGTGGTCGATGCTGTAGGCCTTGAGAACGGACTCGGGGACGGGTTCCCTGGCCAGGGAGGCCAGCGCGTGCGCTGCAGCCACCTTCATGCCCTCGGAGATGCCGCGGGCCCGGACGTCAAGCGCTCCTCTGAAGATGAACGGGAAGCCGAGCACGTTGTTGACCTGGTTGGGGTAGTCGCTGCGGCCGGTGGCGACGATGGCGTCCGGCCTCGCAGCGATGGCGTCCTCGTAGCGGATCTCCGGATTCGGGTTCGCGAGGGCGAAGATGATCGGCTTGTCAGCCATGCTCTGGACCATCTCTTTGGTAACGACGTCGGCGACCGAAACCCCGACGAAGCAGTCAGCGCCTACGAGGGCCTCTGCCAGGGTCCGTTTGTCGGTTGACCGCGCGAACTCGCTCTTGTGGCCGGACATGCCTTCCTTGCGCCCCTCAAAGATCACCCCGCGGGAGTCGCACATCAGGATGTTCTCGTGGCGGACGCCGAGGCGTTCGAAGAATCGGGCGGTCGCGATTCCGGCTGCCCCCGCGCCGTTGAACACGACGGATGTCGTTTCGATCGACCGTCCGGTCAGATCGATCCCGTTGAGGAACCCGGCAC
>CAZWHZ010000008.1:0-21395 GCA_964633745.1 uncultured Acidimicrobiia bacterium | reverse complement strand
ACCGGCGATGATCGCGGTGCCGTGCTGGTCGTCGTGGAAGACAGGAATGTCGAGCCGTTCCCTGAGCGTGTCTTCGATCTCGAAGCACTCTGGTGCGCGGATGTCCTCCAGGTTGATGCCGCCCACAGTCGGTTCCAGCATCTCGCAGAATCGAATGATGTCGGCGGGCTCCATCGTGTCGATCTCGAGGTCGAAGACGTCGATGTCGGCGAAACGCTTGAACAGAACGCCCTTGCCCTCCATGACGGGCTTGCCTGCGAGGGGCCCGATGTTGCCGAGTCCCAGCACGGCGGTGCCGTTGCTCACGACCGCGACGAGATTGCCCTTGTTGGTGTACTTGAATACGTCTTCTGGTTCCTTTGCGATCTCGAGGCACGGTTCGGCAACACCCGGTGTGTAGGCGAGACCGAGGTCGCTCTGCGTGGCCGTCGGTTTGGTGGGGATGACCTCCGTCTTGCCGGGTCTGCCTTTCGAGTGATATTCGAGAGCTTCACTGAAATGCTTGCCTTCTGGCATCACATCGCCTCCTCCGTGTCGAAGCCTACCCGCGCGGGAGCGGCCCTCGGTCCCAACGTTTCAGTACCGTTCGACGTCGATCTTTCAAGGTTCGTTTCGTGTGTGCCCGGACGGAGGAAGCTGCCACCCGTCCCGGTGCCGCGCGAAGATCATCAGCCTGAGTTCATCCTTCTGCGTGACGAGCGCGGTCGGCTCAGGCAGCCCGGCCATTCGACCCGCCGTCGAAACGACACACCGGATAGGCTCATCAGCCATGAGTGTCTATCCAAACGGGTTCCTCTGGGGCACCGCCACGGCGGCGCACCAGGTGGAAGGTGGCAACTGGAACAACGACTGGTGGGCGTGGGAGCACGATCCCGCTTCGCCGTGTATCGAACCGTCAGGGGACGCAGTCGACCACTACCACCGATACCGAGACGATCTGAAGATCCTTTCCGAGCTCGGCTTCAACTCGTACCGGTTCTCGCTCGAGTGGAGCCGGCTGGAACCAGAAGATGGCGAGTTCTCTCCTGCCCAGCTCGGCCACTATCGACGAATGGCAGAGACGTGCAGGAGTCTGGGGATCACTCCGGTTCTCACCCTCCACCACTTCACCACTCCTCGCTGGCTTGCCGGTCGTGGAGGCTGGTCGCAGATGGAGACCGCCGAACGCTTCGGTGCGTTTGCCGAGTGGGCTGTGGGCGGCATGGCCGACCTCGTGGACATCGTGTGCACGATCAACGAGCCGAACATCGTCGCGACTCACGGCTACCTGACGGGGTTGTTCCCACCGGGGGTTCGCGATCCGGAGACCAGGGAGCGCGCGAACGAGGTGTTCATCGAAGCGCACCGGCGGGCGGTCGAAGCCGTGCGCGAGGTGGCACCGCGATGCAAGGTAGGAATGACACTCGCAATGTCCGAGTGGACGGCCGTCGACGGAGGCGAGGAAGCGGTCGAGGAGCTGCGGCGTCCCATGGAGGACGTGTACCTCGAAGCGGCCACAGGCGATGACTTCATCGGTGTGCAGACGTACTCTCGAAACCGGGTCTCGCCCGCCGGGTATCTCGGTCCTGAGGAGGGCGCCGAGCTGACCTTGATGGGGTACGAGTTCCGTCCTCAGGCCCTCGAGGCAACAATCCGACGCGCCGCATCGGTGACGGGGGTGGCCGTGTACGTAACGGAGAACGGTATCGCAGCGACTGACGATCAGCGTCGAGTGGTGTTCATCGATCAGGCGCTCGACGGAGTCGAAAGATGCATCGGTGACGGGATCGACATCCTCGGCTACACCTACTGGAGCGCGTTGGACAACTTCGAGTGGGTATTCGGCTACGGACCGACATTCGGTCTGATCGGTGTAGATCGAGCAACCCAGCAGCGATCGGTGAAGCCCAGCGCACAGCACCTTGGCCGCATCGCAGGGGCAAACGGGCGATGACCCCTAGCATCTGAGTATGGATGCATTCACGCTGGGCGACGCGCTACTCGACGACTATCTCGAACTCTCGCCGGTCACTTCCACCATGGTGGGGATGCCGGGCCGCGATCATCTGTGGGATGACCTGAGTCCCGAAGGTATCGAGAAGGTCCGGTCGATGGCTCTTCGCTATCGCACGCAACTGCTGGAACTTGGAGAGCCGGCGGAGCGGTGGGAACAGCTGGCGTGGCGAGTTGCTCTGGCGCTCGTCGAAGAGTGGCTGGACCTCTTCGAACATGGAGATCCTTTCCGGGATCTGAACAACATCGCCTCTCCGTTTCAGCACGTCCGTGACGTACTCGACATCCAGGACACGTCGAGCTGGGAACCTCTGATCACCCGTCTGGCTACGTTCGGTCAGCCCCTCTCCGGCTATCGGGAGACGCTCGAAAAGGGCCGTCAGATGGGTGTGCTCGCCTCGAAGCGGCAGGCCGAGGCCGTGATCGCGCAGGCGAAAGTGCTGGCCGGCAACGACTCACCCCTGCATCGTTTCGCGGCGGACCTCGCCGATTCCGCGTTGGCGACGCCCGAGTCGACGGCGTCGATGGAATCGGCCATCTCGGCAGCGAAGCTGGCTGCCGGCGAGTTCGCCGCGTACCTCGAGTCGACGTACCTGCCGGACGCCCTGGGAGCGGACGGTGTCGGGGCAGATCGCTACGCGCGGGCGACTCGGAGGTTCCTCGGGATGCAGATCGACCCGGAAGCGACCTACCGGTGGGGATGGGGGCAGCTGGCCGAGCTGCGACAGCAGATGCTCGAAACCTCCATGCTCATCGACCCGTCGAAGTCGCTCGACGACGTCGTTGATCTTCTCACGACAGACCCGAACCGTTGTGCGCACAGTAAGGAGGAGTTCGTTGCGTTCATGTCAGAGCGGCTGAACGTGGCCGTCCACGAACTGGACGGCACGACGTTCGACATCCCTGAACCGGTCAAGAGCGTTGATGTGAAGATCGCGCCTCCAGGTGGTGCGCTCGGTGCCTACTACATGCAACCCAGCGAGGACTTCTCCCGCCCCGGGAGCGTGTGGTGGTCGACGGGTGACAAGCGTGCGTTCCCCCTATGGGACGAGGTCAGTACGGCCTACCACGAAGGGTTCCCCGGTCACCATCTGCAATGCGGCATCGCGATGACCCTCGGTGATCACTTGAGCCGGCTCCACCGTCTCCTCATCTGGTACCCGGGGTATGGGGAGGGCTGGGCCTTGTACACGGAGCTGTTGATGAACGAACTCGGCTACCTGGAGAAACCGGAATACGTCCTCGGGATGCTTGGCGCCCAAATGCTCCGAGCATGCCGCGTCGCCATCGACATAGGCTCCCACCTCGACCTTCCGATCCCTGACGATGCTCCGTTCCATCCGGGAGAACGCTGGACATTCGAACTCGCCGTCGAGCTCCTCACGGGGTTTGCCTTCTTGGCCGACGACTACGCGAGGTCCGAGGTCACGCGCTACCTCGGATGGCCGGGTCAGGCCATCTCCTACAAGGTCGGTGAGCGAGCGATCCTCGAGCTGCGAGAGGAGTTTCTCGGCCAGGGAGGCGACCTCAAGGAGTTTCACTCCAGGGTGTTGGGATCTGGTGCCGTCGGTCTGGATCTGTTGCGAGACCTCGTCTTGAAGTAGGACTTCCTGCGGAAGTCCTACTCCGGTCATCGGTTCTCGGTTTTCGGTAGGAGTGACTGCCCCGTGGTCCTGGAATCCATGGTGGCCGCGTTCTTGCTGATGACTGAAGACTTACGACTGAAGACCGGTGACGTTGCCGCCTCGGCTATCCGCAGGCTTTCGACAGAACCGGGTACGGATTCACGGCATCGCCGCTGTTCGGGTGCATCTCAAAGTGCACGTGGGTTGAACCGCCGGCGGCGTTGCCCGTGTTGCCGACATATCCGATGATGTCCCCTGCCGATACGTGGCCTGAAGCGCCGAACCGATCCAGGTGGCTCGCGATGTAGAGCGTTCCGTCGGAGCCGTAGAGGTTGGCCTGGTGGCCGCCGAGTGATCCGTTCACTTGCTTGACGGTGCCGTCGACCGGCGCATAGACGGGCGAGCCGCGTGGTGCGAAGAGGTCATTGCCCGTGTGGAAGCGCCCGCCCGAACGGGGGAAACCCCAGTCGTTGAAGAAGCTCGCATCGGGAACAGGACATAGCCATCCGCCCTCCTGGACGGTGAGCACCGCGCCGAGCTGGATTATGTTGGGATTGCGTATCGAGTTCGTGCGGGCGAGTTCGCTCACGGTGGTTGAGAATCGAAGGGCGATTCCGCCGAGCGTATCTCCTCGTTTGACCGTGTAGTTCGTCGGCTGCTTGACCTGCTCGACCGGTGTGTCGGGTCCTTCGAGACGCAACTGAGTTCCCGCGTAGATCATGTTCGGGTTGGTGATGCCGTTTGCCGTCTTGATCTGCTCCACGGGTACTCCCGTCCTGGCAGCGATCTTGGCGAGGGTGTCACCCGGCTGTACGAGGTAGGTGGTCTCCCCGGGAATCACGAGCGAGTCCCCGACGGTGATCAGATTCGGATTCCTGATGTGGTTGGCGTCAACGATGGCCTGGACGGTGGTTCCGTTCTTTGTGGCGATCTTCGAGAGATTGTCTCCGGACTTCACGACGTAGACGGCATTGCCGGTGACCACTGCAAGGAGGAGGACCACAAAGGCAGCTATTGATCGCATATTCCAACTGTCGGCGTGTGCTCAGGTGCCCTTGAGCCGTACGCTCGCCCGGAGCTGGCCGCAGGCAGCATCAATCTTACCTCCACGGTTGATTCGGCGTGTCGCGTTGACCCCTGCGTCTCTGAGACGATCAAGGAAGCGGTCGACGCGTCCAGAGGGCGAGAGCGTCGACAGGGGAGTGGGGTTCATGGCGATCACGTTCACGTGCGCCCTCAGTCGTCGTGCGATTACCGCAAGTCGATCTGCCTGCTCGTCGGAGTCGTTGACTCCGTCCATCAACGTCCACTCGAGCGAAATCCGCCGCCCCTTCGCCGCGAAATAGCCTGCCGCAGCCGCCTCCACGGCTTCCAGCGGGTAGCGAGCATTGATCGGCACCAGCGAGGTTCGGAGCTCATCGTCGGCGGCGTGCAGGCTCACGGCCAGATTCACCGGCCATGGATCCTCGGTCAGGCGCTGGATGCCCGGGACGATCCCGACCGTGGAAACGGTGATCGACCTGGCCGACATGTGCATCTCCTCGATCATCCGCCGAATTGCTTCGCGGACGCGGTCGTAGTTGACGAGTGGTTCCCCCATTCCCATGAACACGACGTTCGTGACTCTGTCCGGGACTCCCGGCATGCCGACAGTGCGAAGGTGAGCGCGCGCGTACGCAACCTGTGCGACGATCTCACCCGGCTCGAGGTGTCGTTCGAATCCGAACTGGCCGGTCGCGCAGAACGTGCAGCCGAGGGCGCACCCGACTTGTGATGAAATGCAGACTGTCGCCCGGTCGCTATAACCGATGAGGACCGTCTCGATCGCAGCACCATCGGCGGCTCTGAACAGCCACTTGGTGGTGCGTCCCTCATCGGCGACTCGTTCGGCTTCCATCTCGAACGGCCAAAGCTCCAGCTGGGCTCTCACGTCGAGCGGCAGGTTGGTCATCTGCTCGGTGTCCAATACCGGTGTCACGTATAGCCAGCGCCTCAGTTGGTCGACCCGGTACCGTGGCTGCCCAGGAACGAGGGCGGATAGGTCATCTGGATGAGCGAGGTACATCACCGGCCCATGGTAGGAGCACGCGAATCTAGACTCTCGGGTATGCGTCGTTTCATAGAGCGGGCCGACGACGCCTTGACGCCCGCCGAGCTCACGAGTCTATGGGTGGCTGTGACCCTCGGAGTGCCGGTCGTCGTCGTCGGATACATGCTGATGGTCGGCACGTCGTTTGGTGGGCTCGGGCTCTCGGCGGCGCAGCTGCTGCTTGCCATCCCATTGGGTGTCGTCATCGCGGTCGGCTTGCTCTGGGCGGCCGCACGTCCCGGTTCCGTGTACGGAGAGGGACTGGGTGTACTACTGAAACCGTCGTTCGGAACGGTTGGCGCCGGCTTCTACCTCGTCCTCCACGCGGCAGTGTTGATCGTGCTCGCCGCTCTGGAACTGCGTGTGGCGGGTGTCGTGCTCGTCGCAGCGATCGGCGAGCTTGGGTCTTCGATCCCGGATGTCGTCGGAGTGGTACTCGCGGCCCTTGCCGCGGTGGGTCTTGCCCTGGGAGGCGCCTTGCGCTGGTGGGTTCGCCGCGTCGCGTTCTGGGGAGGGCTCGCGGCGGCCATGTGGATCGTTTGGAGACTGGCTGCCCAGATGGATCTGGAAGTGGCTCGGACACAGGCTCCCTCGCCGTGGTTCTGGCTGGGGGTCGACATGATCGTCGGGCTCGCCGTGCTGTTCTTCCCCCTTCTCCTGGATACGACAAGGGCGCTCCCCGACGAGCGGAGTGGACCCGCTGCTGTCGGCACGGGCTTCGGAGTGTCGGCGTTGATCGTGCTCATGGCAGGCGGCCTCGCCGCAGCGACTTCCCCCGGCGCCGTAGACCCGGCATACGTGGTCACCAAACTGGGCGGACCGCTCGCCGGCGTCGGGGCCGCGCTCGCCCTCCTGGCGTGGGTTGTGTTCGCCGAGGCGGACGGAGCACCTCTGTATCTGGTGATGCCGACGAGGGCACTCGCGTCGCTCGGAATCGAACCGCCGCAATGGCTTGCCATCATTGCCGGTCCGGCTGCTGCCACGACAGTGGCGATCTTGGTGTCCGCTCGTGATCTGTACAGCGTGATTGGTTTCTTGATGAGCGTTCTCACGCCGATCCTCGGGGTGTTCCTTTCCGACTTCTACCTGGTTCGAGGTGGTGCCTACATGTCGCGGGACCTCTACCGGAGACGCGGCGCATATCGCGGCGTGAACCTCGCAGCCATCCTGTCGATGCTGGCGGGCTTCGCCGTCTACCAGTGGGTGAGTCCTGTTGGGAGCGAGTGGTGGGTGCGGACACTCACCGATGGCCTCCCTGGTGCACCGCTCAGCCAGTATGGCGCCCCTGGTGTCGTTGCTTCGTTGGCGGTGAGCGCACTCGCCTACTCCGTTGCGGGGCGACTCCTCGGGCGCGAGGAGTCATACGTCAGCCACATGAGGTCGTTCTAGGCGAGCTCCGCTCGCCGTTGTCGGTTTTCGGTTCTCAGTAGTCGGTAGGACTCACGCCCCGTGGTCTTGTGTTGGATGGGGTCGCGTTCCTACCGACAACTGATGACTGGCAACCGCTGTGTGGCGGCCGTGGCCGCTGCACAGCTACAGGACGTTCGCCGCCATCTCGGCCAGGGGGCTCCGTACGGACTTCTCGAGGGTGATGTGTCCGAACAGCTCGGTTCCCTTGAACTTCTCGATGAGGGCGGCGACACCGCCGTAGGGCGAGATGTACGGGTTGTCTACCTGGGTGAGGTCGCCGCAGAAGACCACCTTCGAGTCGCGGCTCATCCGGGTGAGTATCACCTTGAGTGTGGAGAGCTCCAGGTTCTGTGCCTCGTCGATGATGACGAACTCACCTGTGATCGATCGTCCCCTCAGATACGTGATCGAGGCGAGCTCCAGGACGTTGCGTTCTATGAGCTCCGTGATCGCGTCACGAGCTGCCCGCGGTCCACCGTCAGAGAACAGCGCATAGAGGTTGTCGTGAACGGCCGCCATCCACGGGGCGAGCTTCTCGGAGAGATCGCCCGGCAAGTAGCCGACATCCTGTCGTCCGACTGCGACGAGCGGCCGGTAGACGGCCACTCGCCGGTAGCGGCCCGCCTCGAGAACCTGCTCCAGCCCCGCCGCGAGGGCGAGGAACGTCTTTCCCGTGCCGGCCAGTCCCATGAGCGACACCGCCGGCACGTCCGGGTTGAGGAGAAGATCGAGCGCGAGCGTCTGTCGGACGTTCTTGGGTTCGACGCCGAACGCCTTCCGTGTGCCGGAGACCCTGGTCACGATCACGTCCCGGTCAGCCGCGACGACATGCGCGAGGGCTGATTGCGATGGAGATCCGTGGAGCACGAGGAACTGGTTGACCTCCGCCTCGACCCCTTCCAGCGTGACCTTGCCATGCCGGTAGAGGTCGTCGATCACCGTCGAAGGTACGCTGACGTTCTCGACGCCCGAGTACAGCTGGTCGACCTGCGCCGTGTCCGCTCGGTAGTCCTGCACCGCCACACCGAGCTGCGCGCCCTTGATGCGAAGCGCCGCATCTTTGGTGACCAGGACGGGGGCACGTCCCGTATCGGTCAGGTTGAGGCACGTGGCGAGGATGCGATGGTCGGTCGTTGAGGGATCGAGTACTCCGGGCAAGCGGGCCGACGTGGTGCCGTTGAGCTCGATACGAAGCGATCCTCCCGCCGGGAGCCGAGCGGGCTCGCGCAGGCCGCCGTTCTTGGACGCTCCCATCGTCTCCAGCAGTCGGAGGGCCGCTCGGGCGTTCGCACCCACCTCATCCGGTCGCGCCTTCTTCCTGTCCAGCTCCTCGACAACGACAAGGGGGAGTACCACGTCGTGTTCGTCGAACCGCAGGGGAGCGTTGGGATCCGCGAGTAGCACGCAGGTGTCGAGAACGTAGTCCACGTTCGATTCTCCTTCGGGCGCGTCGCATTGAGGTTTGCCGCTCGACGCGTTGAAGGCAAGGACCCGTCAGGAAGTGCGGAGACGAGCTTGAGCGATCCAGTCGTTCACGCGAGATGTCTGTGTATCGAGTTGCTGGGCTACCGACTCGGGATCGGACGTTGCGAGGTCCCTGAACGTGGTGATGCCAATCGAAACCAGGCGTCCAGCGAAGACTTCTCCGACTCCTTTGATCTCGGTGAGATCGTCTGGCAGCGCACCGGGTCCGACCCGAAAGGTGGGTGGTTCGGGCTCTCGTGGGAGTGCGAGCGAGATCAAGCGATCTCGCATCAGCCAGAGGGCGCCGCCCAAGCCTGCCAAGAATCCGGTCAGTTTGAAGAACCGCTTCATACTCGTGAGCTTACCCGGGTGATTGACGCGTTAGCCGCGGTAGCAGGTCCAGTGCGACCAGCCACCGTCGTGGTACACGAGCCACGCGGCGACGGCCGTGTTGGCGTAGGGGTCCAGAATGTCGGCGTTGCCGTAGCCTGCGGCGGTGGATCGTTCCGCCCAGTACTTCGGGAGGTGCTGGAACAACCCAGAGGCTCCTGACCTCTTGTTGATGTTGTCGGGAATCAAGGTGGACTCGCACTTCGCAATGGTGAGTGCCTGCTCGACGTCTTCCGGCTTGAAGTAGAGGGCGATGATGCTTCTCGCCTCGTCTTCGGTCATGGGGATGCGCGAGGTGTTGGTCGTGGAGGCCGGCGCCGTGGTCGTGGTGCTCCTTGGGCGGCGGATTGTCGTGGTGGTCGACGTCGTCGTGGTGATCGGGTCGGGAGGCGGCGGAAGTACCTGAAGATCGGCGAACAACGGATCGAGTTCGGGATCTTCGACGAATGTGGTCGCCGTATCTGCGGTGGTGCGTAGTCCGGCAGCGAGCGCGCGCGCCATCACCTGACCCGTCGCCGACCCGCGTGCGGGCAGGGGGATGGTCGTGGTTGTAGTCGTTTCAGGCGCCGCCTGTGGAGAGAAGTTGGCGAAACCGGCCACTGCCAATGCCGCCACCAACAACCACAGTGCGACCGCCACGAGACGTGGCATACGCATCGGATTACTCCGCCTCTCAGCTCAGGGTCCAGCGCAGACCCTCAGGCAGGCTAGGGGAGTGCTCGCGGTACCTGCAACCCGAAAGCATACAGTATCTGGGTACACAAGGTTGAGTCTCCAGTAGAGGGTGAGCTTCCAGTACGATCACCTGCTGTGAAGGTCGACTTCTATGCACCGCCGGCTCCCCCTCGCGACGTAGCTCGATTGGCAGCGATGGCCGGTGGTGTGGGCTTCGACGGCTTCTTCGTATCCGAGACGAGCCACGATCCTTTCGTCTCGCTTGGATCGGTGGCCCAGGTGGCAGATTCGCTCGAGCTCGGCACGGCAGTGGCCGTTGCGTTTGCCCGTTCTCCAATGGTCACGGCGATGGCCGCATGGGATCTTGCCGCATCGGGCACGTTCATGCTGGGGCTCGGCACGCAAGTGTCTGCACACATACGCGGCCGATTCTCGGCAGAGTGGTCGGAACCGATCGAGCGGATGCGTGACTATGTCGCCTCCGTGCGTCACATCTGGGACATCTGGCAGCACGGAGGACGTCTCCACCATCGGGGGCCGTTCTACCGATTCACCCTGATGACCCCCTTCTTCTCTCCAGGGCCGCTTCGGGATCCGAACGTGCCGGTGTGGCTCGCGGGGGTGGGGCCCAAGTCACTGGCCCTCGCCGCCGACATCGCCGACGGTTTCCACGTCCATCCGTTTCACACGGTTCGGTATCTCGACGAAGTCATCCTCCCCGTTCTTGGGGAGAGCACTCAGGTGGCATCGAGCGTGCTGGTCGCGACAGGGAACAGCCGCAGCGAGATCGAAGATGCGGCCGGGCTCGTGCGGTCCCAGATCGCGTTCTACGCGTCGACGCCCGCGTACCGGCGCGTGCTGGAGTTGCACGGATGGGATGTTGGTCCAGGACTGACTGTGCTCAGCCGGCGAGGTGCATGGGACGAGATGGCCGGCCTGGTGACCGATGAGATGGTTGATGCCGTCGCAGTTGTTGCTCCGATCGACGAGCTCGGCAGCCGGCTTCGGGCGCGCTACGAGGGGAGGCTGGATCGGATCGGTGTCTACCCGGCCGTCTCGCTGCGACAGAACGACTGGTCGACAGTCATCGATGGTATCCGGGACTAGTAGGAGTGACTGAAGACTGAAGACTCTCTTGCTAGATCTCGATCTGCAGGCCGATCTCCAGGCACTGCTCTGCCGGCAGGTGGAAGAAGCGGGCGGCATTGGTCGCATTGCGCGACATGAACGAGAACAAGCGTTCACGCCATATTGCCATTCCTTCGAGCTCCGTCGCGACGACAGTTTCGCGTCCCAGCACGTAGGTCGTGTGCTCCGGTCGCACGCCGAACCCCGGTTGGACGATGCTGTGCAGCGTTTCCGGCACGTGCGGCTCCTCCATGAACCCGTAGGTGAGGAGCACCTGGAAGAAGCCATCGCCGAGATCCCAGACGCGTGCCCTTCGTGCCTGTGGGACCCTTGGCGTATCGCTCGTCGCTATCGACAGGAGCAGGATCGTCTCGTGGAGCACCTCGTTGTGCCGGAAGTTGGTGAGGAGGGCCGGTGGAGTCGCTCCGAGTCGTGAGGACAGGTAGATCGCGGTTCCTTGGACCCTTTCGGGAGGGTGCGTTGCGATCGACCCGATGAATCGTTCGATCGACAGCTCGCCCTTCTTGAGGCGGGATTCGAGGATTTCTCGGCCCCGCTTCCAGGTAGTCATCACGCCAAAGACTGCGAACCCGATGACGAGCGGGAACCAACCACCGGTAGGGACCTTGAAGAGGTTTGCCCCGAAGTAGGTGAGGTCGATCGCGAAGAACAGCGCGGAGATCGAAATGGCCACCGGCCAGGGCCACTTCCACCGCTCTCTGGTGATGGTGAGGAACAGCATTGTGGTGATCACCATGGTGGTGGCGACGGCGACGCCGTACGCGTCCGCCAGACCGCTCGACGACTTGAATCCGACGACGAGTCCAACACACGCTGCCATCAGCATCCAGTTGATCGCCGGTATGTAGATCTGGCCGGACTCCTTCTCCGATGTGTGGAGAATCCGCACACGCGACAGATACCCCAGTTGGACGGCCTGCATGGTCAGTGAGAAGGCTCCGGAGATCAGCGCCTGGGAGGCGATGATCGTCGCTGCGGTCGCCAGGACGAGCAGTGGCCACAGCGCCCAGGACGGTGCCATGCGGTAGAAGGGGCTGTCGATCGTCGAAGGGTCGCCGATGAGCATCGCGCCTTGCCCGAAGTAGTTGAGCACGAGGGCGGGGAGCACGAGGCTGAACCACGCGATCTGGATGGGCTTCCTGCCGAAATGGCCCATGTCGGCGTACAGCGCCTCGGAGCCTGTGACCACGAGGAACACGGACCCGAGCGCCAGGAAGCCGGTCAGCTTGTTGTCGAAAATGAACCGGGCCGCGTGGATCGGGTTCACGGCGGCGAGCACGGACGGTTCGCCTGCGATGTGGAGGATGCCGAGTACGGCCAGGGTGGAGAACCAGACGACCATGATCGGTCCGAAAATCGCCCCGACCCTGCCGGTCCCGTGACGCTGGATCATGAACAGCCCTATGAGGATGCCGATCGCGATGGGGATGATGAACGGCTTCAGTACGGGCGTCGCGACCTCGAGGCCCTCGACGGCGGAGAGGACGGAGATCGCCGGGGTGATCATCCCGTCTCCGTACAGCAACGCGGTGCCGAACAGACCGATCAGGATCAGCACCCGACGTCCGTGTCGGATTGCGTTGTGATGTTTGGGAACGATCAGCGCGGTGAGGGCGAGGATGCCGCCCTCACCGTTGTTGTCGGCGCGCATCACGAACGCGAGGTACTTCAGCGAGATGACGATCATCAGTGACCAGAAGATCAGCGAGAGCACGCCAAGGATGTGCTCGCGGTTGATCATGATTCCCTCGTGGGCGATGAAGGACTCCTTCATCGCATAGAGGGGACTCGTCCCGATGTCGCCGTACACCACTCCGAGAGCGGCAAGGGACAACGTGGCGATGTACTTCTTGGACTTGGATTCCATTGGCGCCTTCGAAACTCCGGCAGTGGATGGTACCCGGCTGGGACCTCAGCGATCCACGACTGCCAAGGTGGTCTCGACTCGGGGGTCGGCAGCGGCTTCGCGTATTCCGCCGTCGGCGATCTGGATCATGGATACGGGTCCCCACCCCCTCTCGAAATCACCGGCGCGTTCGATGGTGTGGCCGCGGCGAGCCAGTTCAGTGATGACGCGATCGGGCATCCGGCCCTCCACTCGCAGGCTCGCACCATCGAGCACCCAGCGTGGACGGCGAAGGGCCGTCTCGGGGTCGTCGCCGATGAGCAGTGACGCTGCCGCGACCTGTAGTAGGAGTTGCGGCTGATACTGGCCGCCGCGGGTGCCGAGCACCGTGTCGAGGGTGCCGTTGCGGGTCCACAAGGTGGGGGAGAGGGTATGGAGGGGTCGAGCGCCGGGCGAAAGCTCGTTGGGATGGCCCTCGATCAGGTTGAAGCCGGCGCCGCGGTTGTGGAGGAAGAAGCCCGCGCCTGGAGCAGCGATGCCTGAACCGATGCCCATGTAGTTGGACTGGATCAGTGACACGGCCATGCCGTCGCGGTCGACGAAGCACAGATAGGCCGTGCCGCCCGGTGCGGGTCTTGGTCGTGGCCATGTTCCGACGTGTGTCCGATCGATCTGGCCGGCACGATCCCGGAGGCGGTCAGGAGCCGCGAGTTGGTCGGGAGGCAGCGGGGAACGACGCGGATCCGTGACCAGGTCATCGCGTTCCCACGCGACCGACCGGTACGCTTCGATTTGGAGGTGCAGGTACTCCGGATCGTCGGGATCGACTGGCGGATGTGTTTCCGAGAACACCCAGGAAGATGCGAGGGTCAGGTATCCCTGGGAGTTCGGAGGGATGGTCCAGCCCGTTCTGCCGTACACGTCGGCCGAGATGGGTTCCACCCACTCTGCTTGCTCGACGGCGAGGTCGTCGATCGTGATGTTTGGGATGACCTGAGCGATCGCCGATCCCGCCTGCCCTCCGTAGAAACCACCACGTCCCGCTTCAGCGATCTGGTGCAGCGTCGCGGCCAGCGCCCCGCGGTGCACGGTAGAAGTGCCTGGCCGATAAAACTCGGGTGCATGGGCGGCGAGCTGCTTGGCACGCCGAGTGAACGCGAGCCTGAGTTCCGCTGATGCGGCAAACCCGCCCTCGGCGAGTTCGATGGCAGGGGCGAGCACGTCGGCGAGCGGCATCGTCCCGAAACGTGTCGACAGTGCGATCCAGCCGTCAACACATCCAGGGACGGTGACGGTTGCGGGGTCGAAGGGAGGAATCGTCGAGTGACCCACCGATCGCAGCGCGTTCGGATCGACACCGGAGCCGGCTCGACCCGACGCGTTCAGGGCTGTTGGCGCCGCTTCACCGCTTCGGTGAACGAGCGCAAAGAGGTCGCCGCCGACTCCGCAGGTCTCCGGAGCAACGACCCCCTGGACGGCATTCGCAGCGACCGCAGCGTCGACGGCGTTGCCGCCGAGCTGGTAGATGTGCATCGCGGCACGAGTGGAGAGTTCATGCGGCGTGACTGCGGCGTCGCCGGTCGCCACCGGATCAGCGGCGCAGTTGAGGCACGTAGCGGTTCAGCGCGTCCAGCACGGAGCGCACCGCCGACTGTGATTGATCGTGTCCGGCCAGAGCCGATCCGACCATTGTCCGCTCCTCACCACCGGCAACGACCACGACCTGAGCCACGGCCACATCCCGGCCACCGACCGGGACGACCTCCAGAGCCGCAAGCGCGAGCCCGGTCTCACCACCAATGGCCTGTTCGAGTGCCCGCAGCGTCGCCTCACCGACCAGTCGCAGGCGCGTTGCCGAAGCTGCCGGTCCGTCCGCCTCACCGACGAACACTTCGCCCTGCCAACCGAGCGATACGGTGGAGGTGACACGCGAGCCCTGGGGCACTTCTTTGATCTCGAGGACGGCCGGGCGCTCACCGGGGGCGCGTTCGGATCGGTCGATCTGGACCACCGAAACCGATCTGCGGTCGATCGTGATACCGAACGAGGCCATCGCGAGGGATTGGACATCTCGAACGATTTGCTTGGGTGCCTTGCTTGGTGCGGCGAGGACATGCACTTCGGCCACCCGCCCGTTGTCGCCCACGACACGAGCGGCATCGACAGTGGGGAGGCGACAGAGGGCTTCTTCGAGTTCTCGGTAGTTCACGGGACAAGGGTAGCCACGGCCTGCACGGAGCGCGCGAATTTGCCGAGAGCCTTGGGGGCAGTTGAGCGCCAGTGCTAAGTTATCCACATCCACGACGAGTGGGGGTTGGTGCGCTGCCGACCGGCGAGGCCTACAAGGGTGGCCTGGCCCTGACAATTGAGGTTCCCGGGAAACCGGGACGAGTGGCGCCCTGGACTTGCACGACTCATCCCCTAGCCGAGCGAAGCGAATGGTCGGCGGCCGAGATGGCCGTTGATGCAGATTCCTTGGAGGTCTCGACTTGAAGGGAAAGATCGTCAAGCTGATTGCGATCGCCAGCAGTCTCGCAGCATTGATTGTTGCGGGTAGCGCAAATATCAAGATCGGGTGAGCGGGCAGGTCCGGTGCGCCAACGAGGAGGCCGGGTGGCCAGGCGCACAACCAAGATTCGGAACGAACGACGGGCGAAGATCGTCATCGCCACGCTGTACGCAGCGGGCGGTCTTATTGCACTTGCCTTGCTCTTCGTCGACGAGTCATTCCCTCCCATCGGGCTCTGGCTCGCGTTCGCCGTGGCGTTCGCGTTCTTCGACTGGCGCTCCGTCGAAGTGAACGACCGCATGATGATGAGCCCGACGATCATGGTGGGGCTCACCGCTGCGGTGGCCTTCGGGCCCGGCCACGCCGCCCTCGGAGTCGCGACGATGGCCGCGCTGGGTGCCATCAGCGCCAGGGATGTGAAAGAGCGGCGCGTGTTCCAGCCGGTCGCCAACTTCGGGCAACTCGTCGTGACCGCCTCCTGCGCCTCACTCGTCGTTGAGAGCTTCGTCGAAATCGCGAGGAGCGGCGGATCCGGGGTGTACTGGGCGTGGATCGCCCTTGGCAGCGCTCTCGCTGCGGCGGTCTACGCGTCGGTGAACTACGCCTTCGTTGCAGTCGCCGTTCGCAGCGTCTTCGGTCAGACCGTGAAGCCCTGGTCGCATCTCGGAGAACTGCTTCCCTCATATGTGGCAATGGGATTCGTTGGTGGTCTGCTCGGTGCGACCCTCCTTCAGACCAGGGTCGTGCTGCCACTCGTGTTCGTCGTTTTCATCATCGGGTACCACGCGTTCGCCTCGTTCGGTCAGCTTCGCGAAGCACACTCGGCGACCCTTCGGGGATTCGTCAAGGCCTTGGAGGCGAAGGATCTGTACACGCGTGGCCATACGGAACGCGTCGCGGAGTTCTCCGTCCTGTGTGCACAGCACATGGGGTTCAAGGGCACCAGGTTGGAACGGATCGAGTGGGCTGCCCTCATACACGACGTCGGCAAACTGGCGGTCCCCAGGGACCTGATCCGCAAGCCTGGCAAGCTCACCTCCGAGGAGTACACCGAGCTGCAGCGACATGCCCATGTCGTCGAGGACATCCTCGCCGAGGTCGAGTTTCTTCGGCCGATGGTCGAGATCGCGTCTGCCCACCACTCCCACTACGACGGTTCCGGCTACGGGGGTGTCGGTCATACGGACGGGGAAGAACCTCCGCTGGAGGCGAGCATCCTTGCCGTTGCCGATGCCTTCGATGCGATGACGTCCACCCGCTCCTACCGAATGGCGCTCAGCCAGTCGTACGCCTTTTCAGAGCTTCGCCGCAATGCGGGCAAGCAGTTCCATCCGGAGGTCGTCGAGCACTTCATCGCGGCGATCGGTGACACCAAACGCCGGTACGGTTCACCGTTCTTGAACGATCCTGAAGAAGCACGACGTATGGCCGAGGGGAGGGTAGAGACTCGTGGGTGACCCGAGAGTGTCGATCAAGTCGCCGCTGATCCCCTTTCTCGGGGCCGCGGCGTCCGTGTCGATCGCCGTGCTGCTCTACCCGCACGCCACTGTCGGTGCGCTGACTCTGGGCGTCTGGGCCGTCCTTCTTGCCGAGTCCGGTCTCGTCAAGGTGCCGGCCGGCAGCGGGAACCGCCTGTCGCTCGCGTCCATCATCGGCGCCGCCATGCCGATCCTTCTCGTCAACGGGACACAACCCGATCTGGCGGCAGCAGGCTTCGTCTACGCCACCGGACTGCTGGTTCTCGGTGTGGCCAGGGTCATCCGGGGGGACAACCTCGAGCATGTGCATGCGGACATCCTCCGCCTGGGGATCGGCCTCGCTTTCTACGCCATGACCTATGCGGCTATCGCCGACATCCTCATGGGCGGTGGCGGGCTCGCGTGGGTGCAGGCGCCGTGGGATCGACTGATCGCCTTCGTCGCAGCCGGTGCCGTGTGGCTGATCATCGAAGCGGGGTTGTGGGCCATGATGACCACACGAGAGCGTGGTTTGAGCTGGCGCTACCTGTGGTTGCTGGGCCTTGGTGACTGGATGGTCATGCTGAGCATGATGGCCACCGGCGCGTTGTTCGGGTTTTCGTGGGAGAAGTTGCACATCTGGGCCGTGCTCGTTGCTGCCCTGCCGTATGCCTTCGCGCACGTAGCATTCTTCCGGTACCTCGAGGCGAGAAGAACCTACGGGCAGACGATCCGGGCGTTGTCGCGAATCCCGGAGGTAGCCGGACTGGCGCTCGAGGGTCACTCGGATCGCACAAGCTCCCTCGCCGTCGAAACCGCGCAGGATCTCGGACTCACTCCAAATGAGGTGACAGAGGTTCGGTATGCGGCACTGATGCATGACATCGGTCGTATCACTTTGAATGAACCCAGCATCCTGCGACGGGGCTTCACAGACGAAGACATTGCCCGGTGGGGTGCCGAGATCGTTGCCGAATCTCCCTATCTCACCAACGTCGCCGGGCTGGTTGCACGTCAGCACGAGCCGTACCGGCGACCCGGCGAACAACGCGATCCGAGTCTCCCGACGGCATCGAAGATCATCAAGGCCGCCAGCGCCTACGACCATGCGACGAAGGAACTCGGCTTCTCGCCACTCGAGGGTCTCGAAGTGCTCCACCGTGGCGCCGCCTACGACTACGACCCGGACGTCGTGGTGGCGGTGCGCAGGGTTCTGGAACGACGCAGAGTGGTCTGAGGCCTACCGGCCGGAGGCAGAGCCGCCTTCAGTGTGGATGCCACGCTTGAACCAGCGAACCGGACGACGCAACTCGTCCTCGAGGAATCTCCCCAATCCGACGGCGAGAAGCACGTCACCGAGTGAGATCACCTGGCCGATGCCGAAGAGGCGCACAGGGATCACGTCTCCGAGGAAGGGGATTCGTGTCGAGGCATCCAGCAGGACATGTTTGAAGTCGAGAGCCAGCTGGAATCCGCCCGCACCACCTCCGAGGCCGGCGGCGACCACCGCTGCACCTTCCAGGACAGGCATTCCTCCGTTGAGGGCGATCACCGAGAAGTTCATGAGCACACCGACACCTGCGAGCCACATGCCCTCACGATGCCGGTTGATGAGCACGAGTATCAGCAAGGGGAGGTAGGAGGTCAGGATCATGGCGGTGGCTGCGCTCCGGGCCCAGTCCTTGTCGGGGAGCAACACGGTCGCCGCCTGGATGCCGAAGCCGAGCAGGAGTAGCCACCAGTGCTGGAGGCGGATGTCTGCGAGATTGATCAGCCGTCCGCCGCGCAGCAGCGCAACGGTCGTCGCGATGAACAATACGAGCGCCAACCACAGCATTCAGCACGAACGGTACCAGGGAGTGAGTGGAGTTACGGCAGGTGTTTGATACGCTATCTGCACAGATGAAGGTCAGACAGTCACTTAGAGTGGTGGGCTGGTCGATGGTGACCGTGGGAGCGCTCCTCGTTGCTTTCCTCGCCTATCAGCTCGTTTTCACAAACGTGTTGGGCGCGCGTTCGCAGAAGGCCGCCGAGCCCGCGCTCGAGCAACGCTACGCGACCGCCGAGATCGCGGTTGCCGACACGATTCCCGTGGCGCCGCCGACCACAACGACGATGCCGGAAGGAACCACCACGACGACGCGCGTCGTCGAAGCGGCGCGCTATACAGAACCGGCACCCGAGACGGGAACACCGTTCGGGACGATCGAGATACCTTCGATCGGACTCGACAAGGTGCTGTTCGAAGGCGTCGACGTACCAACTCTCAAGAAGGGTCCGGGTCATATGCCGTGGACGCCTCTTCCCGGACAACCGGGCAACGCGGTCATCAGCGGCCACCGCACTACGTACGGAGCGCCGTTCTTTGATCTCGACAAGCTGGAGAACGGCGACCAGATCATCGTCACGACGGCACTGGGCAAGAGTGTCTACGAGATTCGTCGAACGATCATCGTTGCACCGACGGACGTCTGGGTGACGGACGAGATGCAGGGAGCGTGGCTGACCCTGACGACCTGCAACCCGAAGTACTCGGCCAGGGAGCGATTGATCGTCCAGGCGGCACTCATCGAGGGACCCAACTACCTGTACGTCGAGACAGAACGGCAACGCCAGCTGCAGGGAGCATCGTGATGCGCAGACTGTACGAACTGCTGCCAGGCCCGCCGGTCGTCAAGGTCGTGCTGGTCGTGCTGATCGTGTTGGTGGCGCTCGCCCTGCTCGGCGTGCTGTTCGAGTGGGCGGGTCAGTTCCTCGACACGGGCGGAACGGTCGCCGTGCTCAGCTACCTGCCTTGATACCGAGGTCTTCCTCGATCCACGCGGTCAGCTCTTCTGCCGTTACTGCTCGGATCACCGAGCGAGTGACGGTGCCGTTGCGATCGATGATCCAGGTTTGTGGCAGGTACTGAATCGCGTACGCGTCGTCGAGCGTGTAGTCCTCGTCGACGGCAATTGGATAGCTGGTGCCGATCTGTGAGGCGTACGCCGCTGCGTTTGACGGGCTGTCGTCGATTGCGACACCTATGAACTGCACGCCTGGGATGGCGCGAGCGACTGCATCGAGATCGGGCATCTCCTGACGGCACGGTGGGCACCAGGAGGCCCAGAAGTTGATGACGACAGGCTTGTCTTGGAGCGCCTTCGAGAGTGTGAAGCTCCCACCGCCGACGAGATCGATGGTGAAATCGGTGGCGACCTTGGCCCCTGGCGTACCGACGAGCGGCTTGGCCGAGCCCGACGCTGCGCAGGCAGCGACGCCCAGAATCAGTCCGATGACCAGGAGCTTTTTCACCCGAGGCAGGTTAGTCGTGGTCCCGTGGTGGCGAATCATGCGAGTTCGGTAGCCTCGAGACTGATGTTGCGCCCTATTGAAGCCTTGCTCGAACAGATCCCCTATCTCGAAAAGGAGATGCTCGTTCTCCGCAAGCTCATCTCACCCGGTGACGTCTGTCTCGACGTGGGGGCCGCGGGTGGGACGTACATGTGGCTTCTTGCTCGATTCAGCTCGCCGGGAGGCTGGGTGTATTCGTTCGAGCCGAGGCCTCGATCGGCGAGGGCAATCGAGCGGTTTCGAAGGTTGGCAGGAATGGACTCCGTCAGTGTGCATCAAGTCGGGTTCGCGGAGAAGGAAGGCACGGTCACCGTGCTCGTCCCTACGTGGAAGGTTCTCCAGTTCACGACCCGTGCCTTCATCGCCCCGGACGACGACGCCGAGGTGCCGGAGGGGTTCACGAATCTGCTCCCGATGACCATCCAGCTGACGACCTTGGATCACTTTGTTGCCGATGCGGGAGTGGAACGCATCGACTTCCTCAAGGCCGATGTCGAGGGTGCGGAGTTGTCACTACTCGAAGGCGGGAAGGAGTCGATCGAGCGATGGCGGCCCACGGTGTTGCTCGAGATCGAGGATCGACACCTCGGCCGGTACGGTCAGCACGCCGCCGACGTCGTCGAATTCATGGCGAATCGGGACTACCGGATGCTCACGTTCTCCAACGGTGAACTCCGACCGGCGACCGAGGTCGTCGAGGACGAGAACAACTATCTCTTCTTGCCGATCTCGTGAGGTCCCCGCTGCGGTGGCCGCCGCGGGTGTGCGGGCCGTGGAGTGCCGAGTGGCATGCGGATGGATGTATCGTCTGCTCTCTGCTCGACCTCGCGGCAACATGGAGGGTTGGATGAACGTTCTGAGGGTGGGGTTCGTCGGCACTCGCACGGCGAACGTCGAGTCCACGGCATCGTTCTTTCGAGACGTGCTTGGTTTGGGTGTGGTGCGTGACGATCCCGAATGGTCGATTCTCCAGCTGCCGACCGGTCGGTTGGACTTCGTCGAGGTCTACGCCCAGGATTTCAACGAGGAACGAGTTGCGCCGGCGGGTGTTTCGCTGTTTGTCGCCTTCGTGGTCGACGATCTCGAAGGGGCCCACCGGGAAGTCCGCGAGGCGGGGATCGAAGTCAGCAACATCGTGTGGGCTGCAGAGGCCTTCGACAGCCCAAGTCTCGAGGACTTTGGCTGGTTCTTCTTACATGCGCCGGACGGCAATGTCTACGTCATTGAGGGTGGACCCGAATAGGACGGGCGACCAAACCGCTGCCTGCCGCAGTTGTGCCGGCGGAGGCGCGCATGATCGCCTTCCCCACGCCAGCGTCTTCGGTAGGACCATTTCTCGGGGCTGTTCTTGCATCCTGTGGTTGTCGCCGACCCATTGGGGTTGAGCTCAAGCGGCCGGCTGCTGGGTTGGTGTGCGCATCCGGCGGGTGCGAAGTGCGACAATCCATGGATGGGT
>CAZWHZ010000007.1:0-37222 GCA_964633745.1 uncultured Acidimicrobiia bacterium | reverse complement strand
AACATCCCGATCGTGTCCTGGCTGCTCCTGCGCGGGAGGTGCAGGGAGTGCGGTACGAGGATCTCTGTTCGCTACCCCATCGTCGAGACGCTGACGGCGGTTGCATTTGCTGCGACTGCTTGGTACATCGGCGCGCAATGGGTGCTTGTTCCATATCTGTGGTTCGTGGGAGTGACGATCGCGTTGACGCTCACCGATCTCGACCATCAGAGGATCCCGAATCGCATCCTGTACCCCTCCACCATCGTCGCAGCCGTGCTCCTTTCCGGTGCTGCAGCGGCCGACGGACATCTGCCGTGGCTGGTGCGAGGGTTCGAAGGAGGAGTTGCGTACTTCGGGCTCTTGTTTGTCGTGGCGCTTGCTGCTCGAGGAGGTTTCGGGATGGGCGATGTGAAGCTCGCGTTTCTTCTCGGCCTCTTCCTCACCTACGCGTCGTGGGGAACGTTGGTCGTAGGCGTCTTCCTAGCGTTCGTCGTTGGAGGGGTCGTCGCGGTGGGGTTGCTGGTGACGAAGGTCAGGGGTAGAAAGGACCCCATCGCCTTCGGTCCGGCACTCATTGCCGGCGCATGGATCGCGATTCCTTTAGCGGAGCGTCTGCTCTCCTGGTATCTGGCCGTCTGAGGCGCATCCTCATGCTTGCCGAAGCACCCGCCGATTGGTAGGCTCCCGAATGACACTGATGTAATTCGGTGCGCGGCCGAGTGGCCGTATCAGGTCGGGGCGCTGCCCGGCCGGGGCGGAGTAAGAATGGCGACCAACGTCGGTCTCGACATCGGCACGAGCGCAGTCCGTGCCGCTTTGGTGCAGGGGGGAAAGGGTCTCCCCACGCTGAAGCGGTACGGCCAAGTCTCGCTCCCGGTCGGAGCGGTCAGCGCTGGGGAAATCGTCGAGCCGGACACCGTCAGAGATGCGTTGACCCAGCTATGGAGGACGGTGAAACTCCCCCGCAAGCGAGTGATCGTTGGCATCGCGAATCAACGAGTCATCGTTCGCAGGATCGACGTTCCCTACATGTCCGAGGACGAGTTCCGTGAGTCGCTTGCCTTTCGAGCGGCCGAGTACATCCCGATTCCGATCGAGGAGGCCATCCTCGACTTCGTACCGCTCGAGGAGTTCACCACACCCGATGGCGAGGCGATGCTCTCCGTTCTCGTGGTTGCTGCCCACCGTGACATGGCCACCACGGTGCTCGAGGTCTTGTCGGGTGTGGGAGTGAAACCCATGGCGATGGATCTCCAGGCTTTGGCACTCGTGCGAGCCGTGGTCGGCGTGGGATTCGACCTGGACGAAGACGCACGGGCCATCGTGACGATCGGTGCCGGCGTCACACAACTGACCGTCGTCAAAGGGGGCTCCGTTCGCTTCCTCAGAACGGTCCCGATCGGCGGAGAGACCTTCACGAGAACCCTCTCCAAAGCGCTGGAGATCGACTTCCAGAGGGCTGAACTGCAGAAGCGACGCATCGGGGTGCTGCCGGATGGGGATCCATTCCAGGATGCAGACGAGGGCCGGAAGGCGCTCACCATGGAAGCGGACACGTTGATCGAGGAAGTGCGTGGATCGATCGAGTACTACCGATCTGAATCGGGAGGTGACCAGGTAGCCAGCATCCTCATCTCGGGGAATGGCGCCCGTCTTCCTCACCTCGCCAATCGACTGGGGGCGTCGCTCGACCTTCGTGTCGAACCGGTGCGTGTCGACCAGGGTCGAGTCATCAAGATAGGGAAGCTCGGGATGTCGGAAGCCGAGTTCGCGCAAGTGCAGCCGGTGCTGCCCGTGGCAGTCGGTCTCGCACTGTGGGGCGAGACATGATGCGTCCCATCAACCTGCTTCCTCCCGAGCTCGAGCAGAAGAAGCAAGCTCGCAGGCGGGTGGCCGGGTTGATCGGGCTCGGCATCGCTTTCCTTGCCCTACTTGCCCTGCTGACCTACTGGCAGAACTCGAAAATCCAGGTAGTGAAGGACGATCTTGCAAGGCAGGAGCAGACCAATAGGGAGACCGAACAGAAACTCAATGCGCTCGCCGGCGCCCAGGATCTACGAACCCAGTACGAGGGCGGCGTCGCCCGTGTCGAGGCCGTACTCGCGACGGATGTTCCGTGGGCGAAGCTGTTCAACGATTTGGCACGAGTCATACCAGACCGCGTGTGGCTGACGTCGTTCACCGGGAGCGTACAACCAGATACCAATGATCCTGCGGTAGTGGGACAGGTACAGGTGAGCGCAACCGCGTTCGACTACCCGGATGCTTCTGCATGGTTGCGCGTCGTAGACAGTGATATCTGGCCGGCGGTGGCGCGAGGCTGGGTCACATCCGCCCAGGCGACGAACATCGGAGACAATCCAGTGGTGGACTTCCAGTCGAGTGCTTCGCTGACGACCGCGAGTATCTCGTCGCGGGTCGAGAACCGAATTCCGACGGTGCCCGAATGAGGCGTACAGGGATTCTCGTTGCAGTGCTGGGGATCGTCCTCGTCACCGCGGCATGGTACATGCTGGTGATGCAGCCGATCAATGGGAGTATCACCGATGCTCAAGCCGAGCTCCAGACGGCGCAGGATCAAGAACTCACACTCCGCACGAAGCTCGCCAGATTGCAGAGGATCCAGGATGGAGAGCTGACCTACATCTCGGCAATCGGAGCACTTGATGCCCAGATACCGTCCACACCGCAACTCGCGGCCCTCATCGACGACCTCACCGATCTCGCAAAGCGGACGAGCGTGGACTGGCAGGGCGTCACCAACGGCACACCAACGCTCGTTTCAGACGGGGACTACTACCAGATCCCCATAGCGCTTCGCATCCGAGGCCAATTCTTCGAAGTCCTCGGTTATCTCTACGGCATCGCCGACATGGATCGCCTGGTGCGCATCGATGGAGTAAGCGTGACCGCGGAGCAGGACGAGAACAACTTCACGGTGCTTGACGTAACGATCAACGCATCCGCATTCACCACCAGTGATCTCGCGATAGCGGCCCAAGTGACGACCACCACAACGACCACGACGGTTCCCGAAACCACCACCACGACGGTTCCCGAGACGACCACCACCGTGGCCGAAACGACGACAACTTCAACGACGAGCGGAGGAGGGTGATGATGAACCGCTCGGGCCGAGCAACAGTGATCGCCATCCTTCTCATCGGAGTGGCAGTTGCTTCCGCATGGTGGATGGTCGCTCCGTCTTTCCTCGGGGGCAGTGGATCGGCGCTCAACGGACCTCTCGCGCCAATTGCCGAGGCACCGGCGGCAGCGGCGGCGGTCTCCGGTCCGGCGCCTGCCTCCGGCTCGTTCCAGACGGCGCAGCCGCGGGATCCGTTCCGACCGCTGATCACCGAATCCTCATCGAGTGGAGATGGAGGGGGGTCCACCTATGAGCCCTCGGGAACACGCGTTCAGCTGATTGCCATTACTGACGTAGGTGGTGTGCTCAGGGCTACCGTGATCGTCGACTCCACGACCTACGACGTGGGTGAGGGTGACACCTTCGCGGGTAGTTTCATGGTCGTGTCGTTGGACACCGACAGCGGAGTCTTCCTGTACGGTGACAACGCGTTCGAGCTCTCCGTTGGTCAGGAGATCCTCAAGTAGAACTTGCGAGGAGAGGGGAATGGCTGGAGACTGCAGCCATATGCTCCGTTTCCTCACTGCGGGTGAATCGCACGGGAGGGGCCTCGTTACCATCATCGATGGTCTGCCCTCCGGCCTACCAGTCCTCTCGGAAGAACTCGCGACCGAACTCGCCCGTCGGCGCCTTGGGTACGGGAGGGGAGCCAGGATGCGCATCGAACGAGACGAGCTCACGATCCTGGCGGGCGTGCGCTACGGGGCGACGACCGGCGCTCCTGTAGCGGTGCTGATCGGGAACACCGAGTGGGAGCGATGGGAGCCGGCCCTCTCTCCAGATCCACGCGAACGTGTGGCCCCGATCACGACGCCCCGCCCCGGCCACGCCGATCTCGCCGGGATGATGCGACATGCCACACACGACGTGCGTGACGTCCTCGAAAGGGCCTCGGCTCGGGAAACAGCCGCCCGTACCGTCGCCGGCCACGTGGCGAAGACCCTCCTGCGGACCATCGGCATCGAAGTGCTGAGCCATGTCGTGAGTATCGGAGATGTGACGGCTCCCAGTGTTGTGCCCGAGGTGTCGGACGGAGAACGGCTGGATGCGTCGCCTGTGCGTGTGCTCGATCGGGAAGCAGAGGAGCGGATGATCGAAAGGATCGACGAAGCTCACGCCGACAGGGACACCCTGGGAGGCGTGTTCGAGGTCGTCGCACGCGGTGTGCCGGCGGGAATTGGGACGTATGCGCAGTGGGACCGGCGACTCGATGGACTCCTGGCGCAGGCAGTGATGTCGATTCCCGGTGTCAAAGCCGTCGAAATAGGCGGCGGATTCGGACAAGCCGCGGGTCGCGGCTCTGCTGCACACGATGAAATCGAGGTCGGCTACGCGAGAAGCTCGAACCGGGCAGGGGGAATCGAGGGCGGGATGAGCAACGGAGAGGCGATCCGAGTGCGCGCGGCCATGAAGCCCCTGTCGACCCTCATGCGGCCCCTCCGGTCGGTGGATGTCGAAACCAGGGAGCCGGCTGATGCGCTCAGAGAACGCTCTGATGTGTGCGCGGTTTCGCCTGCCGCCGTCGTGGGGGAACAGATGGTGGCCTTTGTGCTCGCTCAGCAGACACTCGACCAGTTCGGTGGCACGACAGTCATCGACTACCAGAGCGCGGCGTGCTCGTATCGAGAACGGCTCGAGCAGTTCTGATGCTATGGCTCGTCGGAATGATGGCGTCGGGAAAGTCGACAGTGGGCGAAGCGGCCGCTCGCGAGCTCGCTGTCGAGTTCGTGGACATGGATCTACTCCTCGAGTCGCGCTGGGGACCGATACCAAGGCAGTGGGCTGAGGAAGGGGAGACCGTGTTCCGCCGACGAGAGGCCGATCTCCTCGAAGAGCTCGCTGCCGGGGGCGGCGCGAAGGTCGTTTCGACCGGTGGGGGCGTCGTTCTCTCTCCGACATCCGTGGAGACTATGCGGACATCAGGGACGGTGGTGTGGCTCCGCGCAGACCCGAGTACGTTGAGGACGCGCCTCACCGGGGGATCTGAGCGTCCTCCCCTTGCCGGGCGCAACCTGGAGGCCCTCTCCGAGGAGCGGAAGAGCCTCTACGAGTCCTCGGCGGACAGGGTTGTCGACACCGACGCGCTGACGGTGACGGAGGTCGTGGAAGAGGTGATCGCGGCGTGGAAGTGATGCACTGTGGAAGCACCGAGATACGGATAGGTCGAGGAGCTGTCGCGAAGGTTCCTCTGGGGAGCGACAGGGCAGCCATCCTGACGCAGCCTGGTGCCGAGTCGATCGCGCTCAGCGTCGCCCGACGGATTGCGGCACCTGTGCTCGTGCTCCCCGACGGCGAGGCCGCCAAGACACTCGAGGTCGCTGCAGACGCGTATCGCTGGCTCGATGCGCAGGACATCGACCGTCACGGAACGGTGGTCGCCATTGGAGGGGGAACGGTGACCGACCTCGGCGGTTTCGTCGCGTCAACGTACATGCGAGGCATTCAGCTCGTCAGTGTTCCTACCACACTGCTCGCAGCCGTTGATGCCGCGATTGGGGGAAAGACCGCGGTGAATCTCGAGGCCAAGAACCTCGTCGGGACCTTCTGGGATGCTCACCTCGTGCTTGTTGACATCGACATCCTGGATGAGCTCCCGAACAAGCTCGTCGTCGAAGGCATGGCCGAAGTAGCGAAGGCGGCGCTGATCGGCGATCAAGACCTTGTCGAGCAACTGGAGAGATACGACGCCGGCACGGCGCTGGACCGGATCGTCCGGGCAGCTGTAGCCGTCAAGGTGAGCGTCGTGTCGTCGGATCCGCATGAGCGGGGTGGGCGCGCCATCCTCAACTACGGGCACACGGTTGGCCATGCGATCGAGCGTGCCGCAGGTATCGGGCACGGCCATGCCGTTGCCGTGGGGATGACGGTCGCAGCCACGCTCTCGACACGAGTCGTCGGGTTCACCCAGGCCGCCCGCCAACGGGCATTGCTCACACGGCTCGGGCTTCAGACCACGTGCCGCTGCGATACAGAGGCGATCATGGAGTTGCTGCGGAGCGACAAGAAGCGGCGGCACGGCAGACTCAACATGGTGCTCCTGGAGCAGATCGGGGTACCGAGGGTCGTTCCCGTCGAGGAGCCGGATCTGCGGGCGGTGCTGTCGGATACACTCTCGTGAAGGAGGTCCCATGATTTCGACCAATGACGCACGCCCTGGGATGGCGCTCGATCTCCCGGAGGGGTTGTTCAGTGTCGTTGAGTACCAGCATGTGAAGCCGGGCAAGGGGAGGGCTTTCGTGCGTATGAAACTCAAGAATCTGGAGTCGGGCGCCGTTGTCGATCGCACCTTTCGAGCCGGTGAAGACGTGCAGCAGGCGGTCATCGATCGCCGTGAGCATCAGTTCCTGTACCGCGACGATCTCGGCTATCACTTCATGGACCTCGAGACGTACGCCCAGTTCGCGCTCAATGTCGAGCAGGTCGGCGACGCCGCTCCCTTCCTCGTGGATGGGCTCGTTACGATCCTTCCCATGTACCAAGAAGTGCCCATCGCCGTCGAGCTGCCGGCATCGGTGGAGATGGAGGTTGTGGAGGCTGAGCCGGGTGTCAAAGGTGACCGCGTGTCCGGAGCGACCAAACCGGTGACTCTCCCGACAGGGCTCGTCGTGCAGGTTCCGCTCTTCGTCGAAGCGGGAGACCACATCAAGGTCGACACCCGCAGTGGCGACTACATCACCCGCTTGTGACCGCCGACGCACGGGAACGGGCTCTGCAGGCCCTCTACGAGTTCGACCTGCGCAATGGCCATCTGGAACCGCTCGGCGGTAGAGCCGGAAGGCTCGCGGCGGGAGTGATCGAGCACATGGCCGATCTCGATCGCACCCTCGACGGGGTATCGAGAAGCTGGCGCGTGGCGCGGATGGCACCTGTCGATCGCGCCGTCCTCAGACTGGCCCTGTACGAGCTGCGTTTTGAGCCAGGGACGCCTACGGCCGTGGTTGTGGCCGAAGCAGTCCGACTTGCGAAGGAGTACTCGACGGAACGCAGTGGAGCGTTCGTCAACGGTATCTTGGGGAGGGTGTCTCAGACCGAGCGCTAGCACTGCTACAGTGCCTCGATAGGTCCTTTAACCACGGTCCCGTGAGGCCGGGAAGGAGAGAAATCAGTGGATACCTGCTCTATAGCCGCCCAGAGGGCGGTTTCTTCATGGGGTTTCTCATGGCCTCGGTGATGGGGGCCGAGGACATCGGCCGGGCCCTTCGACGCATGGCACACGAGATCGTCGAACGCAATGGAGGGCCCGGCGACGTGGTCCTCGTCGGTATTCACACCAGAGGCGTACCCCTGGCGGAGCGTCTCTCAGAGGTGATAGAAGGAGTCGAAGCCACCGGCGTGCCCGTTGGCACGCTCGACATCGGCCTGTACCGGGACGACCTCTCGCTGCGCCCCACGACCACGTTGGCCCATACACAGATCCCGGTCGACATCTCCGGCCGCGTGGTCGTTCTCGTGGACGATGTCCTCTTCACTGGACGGACGATCAGGGCAGCGCTCGACGCCCTCACCGATCTGGGAAGGCCCAGGGTGGTGCAGTTGGCCGCACTCGTAGATAGAGGTCATCGGCAACTCCCGATCCGAGCCGACTTCGTCGGCAAGAACCTTCCGACGTCCTCCTCACAGCGAGTACGGGTGCATGTCACCGAGATCGACGGCGAGGACGACGTGTCGATCGAGGAGCGCACATGAAGAACTTCCTGACAATCGAGGACCTCTCGAGAGGGGAGCTGACCTCACTGCTCGACCTGTCAGATGAATTCGTCGAAGTGCTCGGACGCCCGATCCCGAAGGTCCCCGCGTTGCGAGGGCGAACGGTTGCAATGCTGTTCTTCGAACCTTCGACACGGACGAGGATGTCGTTCGAGCGGGCAGCCAAGGCCCTGTCGGCAGACACGATGAGCTTCTCGCCGAGCACCTCGTCGCTATCGAAGGGCGAGAGCTTGAAGGACACGGCGCTCACTATCAAAGCCATGGGTGCCGACGCACTCGTGGTGCGTCACACCTCTACGGGAGCACCGTGGAGGATCGAGGAGTGGACCGGGCTCCCTGTCCTCAACGGTGGAGACGGGGCTCACCAACATCCGACACAGGCGTTGCTCGACGCGCTCACGATCCGGCAGCACTTTGGCAGCCTCGACGGCCTGAAGGTGGCGATCGTCGGGGACATTCGCCACTCGCGGGTGGCACGCTCCGATATCACAGCCTTCACGACGTTGGGTGCTCTCGTCACCTTGGTCGCCCCGAGAACCCTGCTTCCGGTGGACCTCGACGGTTGGCCCGTTCGCACGGCTCGGGCGATCGATGAGGTACTGGACTCGGATGTCATCTACCTTCTTCGTATCCAGAAGGAACGAGGGGGAGCCTCTGTGCTTCCATCCTTGCCAGAGTACGTCAGCCGTTTCGGGCTGACCTGGAGCCGGTTCACTCAGATGCCGTCGGACAGTGTTGTGATGCACCCGGGTCCAATGAACCGCGGTGTCGAGATAGCGCCGGAAGTAGCGGACCACGCTCGATCACTGGTCGAACCGCAGGTCGCAAATGGTGTTGCGGTTCGCATGGCGGTGCTGTTTCGTTTGCTGGGAGGGGAGGCGACAGATGTCTGAGATCGTGCTCAAGGGTGGACAGGTCGTGGGACCGGAAGGAATGGACGGCCAGGATGTCCTGATCCGTGATGGGGTCATCGTCGAGATAGGCGCCAGCCTCGAGGCGGAGCATGTCATCGACTGCACCGGAGCGTGGGTGGGACCGGGCCTCGTCGACCCACACGCGCACTTGCGAGAGCCCGGACAGGAGTGGAAGGAGGACATCGAGACAGGGTCACGTGCCGCAGCGGCAGGAGGCTTCACCGCGGTGGTCGCGATGCCGAACACCGACCCTGCGATCGATTCCGGCCACCTGGCCAGGTATGTCTCCGAGCGTGGCAGTGATGTTGGACTCGTCGATGTCATGCCTGCAGGTGCGATCACGCTCGGCCGCGCCGGTACCCATCTGTCGCATCTGGACGAGTTGTGGGCAGCCGGTGTACGCCTGTTCACCGACGATGGCGACAGCGTGAAAGATGCGGGCCTCCTTCGCCTTGCGATGGAGTATCTGTCTGACTTGGGCGGAATCGTTGCGCAACATGCCGAGGACTCGACTCTGACCCACGGCGCCCATATGCATGAAGGTGCGGTGTCGGCACGGCTCGGGATGCGCGGAATGCCGGCGCTTGCCGAAGAGTTGATCATCATGCGGGACCTCGCACTCGTCGAACTCACCGGTGTGAGGTACCACGCCCAGCATGTGTCGACTGCCGGCAGCGTGCGACTCGTAGATGACGCAAAGCAGCGAGGGCTCCCGGTGACAGCGGAGGTGGCACCGCACCATCTCGCGTTCGATCACCGGGAGATCAAACGGATGGATCCCGCCTACAAGATGTACCCGCCGCTACGAACCGAGCAAGACGTGAGTGCGGTGAGGGAGGCGCTGCGCTCCGGTGTGATCGACGTTGTCGGAACGGACCACGCGCCGCACGCCGCGGCAGAGAAGGACGTTCCATTCGACGACGCTCCGCGTGGCGTCATCGGCCTCGAGACGGCTGCGGCAGTCGTGAACGAGATGGTGCAACTCGAACCGGTCGCGTTCTTCGAGCGCCTCTCCGTCACGGCGGCCAGGCTATTGGGTCTGGCGCGGCACGGACGCTGGCCAGAGCCAGGGGTTCCGGCGAACCTGGTCGTCTTCGCTGCCAACGAAACTTGGACTCCGCAGCGATTCGCATCCCGCTCGGAAAACTCGCCGTTCAGGGGCAGGGTCATGAAGGGGCGGGTGCTCGCAACCATCCACGACGGCAGCGTCAGCTACGAGGCCTCGTGATTCAGCTCGGACCTCTTCTCCTGGAGACGCCACTGGTCGCGTCGGCGGGGACGTTTGGGTCCGTCCTGGAGTTCGCGGATGTGGCCGACCTCGGCGCCTATGGGGCGGTCGTTGCGAAGTCGGTGAGTCTGGAAGCATGGCCGGGCCGGCCGGCGCCCCGAATTGCCGGTACCGACGGTGGGATGCTCAATGGCATCGGCATCCAGAATCCAGGGATCGATGCGTGGTTGCACGATGTTGTGCCGCGTTTCCAGTCGCTCGAGGTCGAGGTCTGGGGGTCTGCCGTGGGACGGAGTCCAGGGGATTTCGCCGAGGTGGCTCGGAAGATGGCCGACGGTGGCATCGCAGCCGTCGAGGTCAACCTCTCGTGTCCGAACCTCGAGGGGCACACGATCATTGCGCTCGATGCCCGGCTCTCGAGCGAAGTGATCGGAGAAGTTCGAAACGCCGTGTCGATCCCGGTTGGGGCGAAGCTATCCCCGAACGCTTCGAGCATTGTCCAGATCGCCGCGTCGGTGACCGAAGCCGGCGCAGACTTCGTAACACTGACGAACACGGTCAAGGGAGCCGGAATCGACATCGAGTCCCGGAGACCGGTGCTCTCGGGCATGATCGGCGGCTACTCGGGGCCGGCGATCAAGCCGATTGCGCTCGCCTGCGTCCTCGAAGTACATGCCGCGTTGCCCGAAGTTCCCATCATCGGAAGTGGGGGAGTGCGTACCGGGAGGGACGTGGTCGAGTATCTGCTGGCGGGTGCAAGTGCAGTCGGACTTGGAACCGTCCACTTCGCCGAACCGCGTGCCGGGACCCGCGTATTGCGCGAAACATACGAACTGGCAGCTCGACTGGGGGTAGGGGACGTGACTGAGTTGATTGGAGGTGTTGTGCCGTGGTGAATCCGGTGATCGTGGCGTTGGACGTGGCGGAGGCGTCTCACGCGGTGCATCTTGCAGGTGTTCTTGCCGGGGAGGCGGGCGGGTTCAAGGTTGGCCTCGAGCTACTCAGCGGGCCGGGTCCGGCGACGATTGGTGCCGTTGCAGAGGCTGGACGCGCTCCGGTGTTCGTGGACGCCAAGCTCCATGACATTCCCGCGACGGTTGGACGCGCTGCTCGACGACTGGGGAGTCTTGGGGCACGGTGGCTCAGCGTGCACGCGTCAGGTGGTCGAGCGATGCTCGAAGCTGCGGTGGAGGGACTTGCCGAAGGCTCGGCCGGCAGAGATGCCGGCGTCCTCGCAGTGACGGTCCTGACCAGTCTCGATCAGGAGGTGCTCAGAGAAGTGGGCATCACCGAGTCTCCGGGAAAGCTGACATCGAAGATGGCGAGGCTCGCTGCCGACGTAGGCTGCGAAGGTGTGGTGTGCTCTCCCAAGGAGCTTGGTGTCGTTTTGACGGTCGCTCCGCAGTTGGTGAGAGTGACGCCGGGCATCCGTCCAGCCGGGTCGGCGGCGCACGACCAGAAGAGGATTGCCACCCCACAGGAAGCCCTGTCAGGTGGAGCCACATTCCTCGTCGTGGGAAGGCCGATCACTGCGTCACCCGATCCTGTTGCCGCGATACGTCGCATCGTCGGCGCCATAGGTTGGTAGAGTGCGGGCATGGCACCTCCTGTACTTACCGATGAGCAACGAGCAGCAGCCCTCGCACGAGCGGCCGAGGTACGAAGAGCGCGGGCGGAGTTGAAACAGCTCCTGAAGATCGGCTCGGTGACGTTCGCCGAGTTGCTTGAGAGGGCCGCCGAGGATCCGACGGTCGCGGGGATGAAGGTGTACGCGGTACTGAGCTCGCTTCCGGGAACCGGCAAGGTGAAGGCCAAGCGGACGATGGAGACCTTCGGCATTGCCGAGACCAGGCGTTTGCGAGGACTTGGCGACCGCCAGCGAGCCGCGCTGCTCGACGCATTCGACTGACTTGGGCGGGCGCCTGATCGTCGTCTCCGGTCCTTCCGGGGTGGGCAAGTCGACGGTGGTCGCTGCTCTCCACCGGGAGCATCCCTTCTTCTTCTCGGTATCGGTGACGACACGCCGCCGCAGAGCGTCAGAGCGCGACGGTCTCGACTATCGGTTCGTGACAGAGCGAGAGTTCGACGCGCTTCTCGGCGCTGGGGAACTCCTCGAGTGGGCCGAGTACAGCGGGTTTCGCTACGGCACACCCCGGGCGCCTGTTCTGTCGATGTTGGAGGGAGGGAACGACGTTCTCCTCGACATCGAGGTGAACGGAGCGATGCAGGTGAAGACCGCGTTCCCGGCCGCCGTTACGATCTTCGTCACGCCGCCATCGATGGAGACCCTCGAGCAGCGACTGAGAGGGAGGGGGGACACCGAGGATGAGCAGATCGGGCTCAGGCTCCAAATCGCACGATGGCAGCTTCGTGAGGCGATAGCGAGATTCGATCACGTTGTCGTGAACAACAGCGTTGAGACCACGGTCGCAGAGATTCTGCGTATACTGGGGGACCCCCCACGAGAGCACACTCATGATGATGCAACCACCCGTTGAGGATCTCCTTGGCGTGACCGGCGGACGATTCGAATTGGTCGTCCTCGGTTCGCGGAGAGCCCGACAAATCAACGCGTACTTCAATCAGCTCGGCGAAGGCATCGGCCACTACGTGCCGCCACAGGTGCACACTCTGAGCCACAAGGCGCTGACGATCGCCTTCGAGGAGATCGCTGAAGGCAAGCTGGTCGTCGAACACTCCGAAGACTGAACATGCAACGGCGGATCCTCCTCGGTGTCACCGGGGGCGTCGCGGCCTACAAGGCGGTCTTTCTCGCCAGGAGGCTGGTGGAGGAAGGAGCCGACGTTCGAGTTGTCATGACCGACGCGGCACAGCGTTTCGTGGGAGCGCAGACCTTCGCTGCAGTGACAGGCAACAAAGTCCTCAGTGAGTTGTTCGGCGCCATCAGTCCCCACACCGAGCTCGGGCAGTGGGCTGAGGGAGTTGTCGTGGCACCTGCGACCGCGACCACGATTGCCAAGGCGGCGGCAGGTCTGGGAGACGATCTCCTCTCGGCAATCCTGCTCGCCACCAGGGCGCCGGTGTTGCTTGCCCCCGCGATGCACACCGAGATGTGGGAAAACCCCGCGACTCGGCGGAACGTGGAAACGTTGCGCGGGGACGGCCGGCGCTTCGTCGGACCCGCGGCTGGACCGCTCGCCGGTGGAGACGTCGGCGAGGGGCGAATGTCCGAACCGGACGAGATTCTCGTCGCCTTGGCAGCGATGCTCGACGGCACTCTCGAAGGATGGCGGCTTCTCGTTACTGCGGGTGGGACTCGCGAGCCGATCGATCCGGTGCGCTTCATCGGCAACCGATCGACCGGCAAGATGGGGTATGCGATTGCCCGGCAGGCTGCCAGGAGAGGCGCCGAAGTTGTGCTCGTGAGCAGCGCCGAGTTGCCTGCTCCTGCAGGCGTGAGGCTAGTCCCCGTGGGGACGGCCCAGGAAATGGCCAACGCCGTGCAGGATGAGGTCTCGGCAAGCGACGTGGTGATCATGGCGGCAGCCGTTGCCGACTTCCGACCGGTTGCCGTCAGTACGGCCAAGTTGCGACGAGCCGACGGTCCTCCCGAACTCAGGCTCGAGTCGACGGTGGACATTCTCGGAGGGCTCTCCGGACCGGCCGATGGGCCCTTTGTCGTTGGATTCGCCGCAGAGGCTGGCCCGGCGGATGGTGCTCGGTCGAAGGCTGCCAGAGCCGATTTGACCGTCGCCAATGATGTGACCGCAGCAGGTTCGGGATTCGGAACGGACACGAACCAGGTCACGATCTTCGACGCTGAGGGGAACGCCGACCCGTGGCCGCTCTTGTCCAAGGACGAAGTGGCAGCACGGCTTCTCGACGCCATCCAAGAACGGGCAACTCGTCGCACGTAGCGCACGCAGATGGCGTCTACCGTGCCCCTTCACCGTATACTGCCCGCCATGGCAAATTGGTTCTTCACATCTGAGTCGGTAACCGAAGGTCACCCTGACAAGGTCGCAGATCGCATTTCTGACGGGATCCTCGACGCGGTACTCGCTCAGGATCCGTACGGACGGGTCGCGTGCGAGACGATGGTGACCCGTGGAAGGGTCATCGTCGCCGGGGAGATCGGTTCTGATGCGGAGCTCGACGTGGAGGGAATAGCCCGCAAGGCGATCGCGTCCACGGGATACGATCACGGTGAGGGATTCTCCGCGTCGACTTGCTCAGTCGAGGACCTCATTGGGAAACAGAGTCCAGACATCGCAGGCGGCGTCGCCGACTCGCTCGAAGCCCGGCAAGGGTCGACGGATCCACTTGACCATCTGGGAGCCGGGGACCAGGGCATCATGTTCGGCTACGCAGTGCGTGAGACGCCGGAGTTCATGCCTGCCCCCATTGACTATGCTCACAAGCTCGCTCGGCGGCTCGCCTTCGTCCGCAAGGAAGGCATCCTCGACTACCTCGGACCCGACGGGAAGACCCAGGTGACGCTCGAGTACGAAGGCCGTACGCCAGTCGCCGTCCGACGGATCCTGATCTCCAGCATGCACAAGCCGGGCATCGATCAGGAGCGTATGCGACAGGACCTGACGGAAGCCGTGATCGCCCCCGTCATCCAGGATCTTGACCACGACGGGGTGGAGATCCTCGTGAACCCAAGTGGTCGGTTCGAAGTGGGAGGACCCGAGGCCGACACAGGGCTGACTGGCCGCAAGATCATTGTCGACACGTACGGCGGGACAGCTCGCCACGGTGGCGGATCCTTCTCGGGGAAGGATCCGACCAAGGTCGACCGCTCGGCCGCCTACGCCGCTCGCCATGCTGCGAAGAACATCGTTGCGGCCGGACTCGCGGATGAGTGTGAGGTTCAGTTGTCCTATGCCATTGGCCGCGCGGTGCCATTCTCGCTGAGGGTGGAGACGTTCGAAACGGAGCAGGTCGATCCTCGGCGACTCAACCAGATCGCCAGGGAGTTGTTCGACTTCCGGCCCGAGGCGATCATCCGCCGCCTCGATCTTCGGCGTCCGATCTACACGCCAACGTCTGCCTATGGGCACTTCGGCCGGGCCGAGTTCCCGTGGGAGCAGACCAATATGGTCGATGCCCTCGTGAGGGAGGCGACCTGAGCGTAGCCAGGGTCGTCCCGGACGTCCCGACCTTCGCCGTCGACGAAGGTTTTCGCTATGCGGCCGACGAGACAATCCACGTCGGTCAGATCGTACGAGTACCCCTTGGCCGGAGAATCGTTCGAGGGTGGGTCGTCTCCGTCGGCGAAGAGGACCCATCGAACCTGAAGGCAATCAAGGCCGTTTCGTCGACGGTGCCGATCTTCGGCACGAACTTGCTGGCAACGCTCAAGTGGGCGTCGGCCTACTACATCTCACCGGTTGCAGCGATGCTCCCTCGCTCGGGTCCACCCAACCTCCCACACGGAACTCCGCTCCGGCAGCACCGGCGAGGAAGCTCCGGTCGGGCTCGGTCGACCTACGTCATGACGAACAAGATGTCGGAAGCGGTGGAGCTGATGGCAACTGCGGTGGGAGACGACCGTACCGGCATGGTCATTCTGCCCACAACGATCGAAGTCTCGCAGTTCGCGTCTGCCCTCGGATCCTGGATAGGGGACCGAGTCGTTCAGGTTCCGCCGACATCCCAGGCTCGAGAGGCAACGGCGGCATGGCAGCGCGTGTGCCTCACGCCCGGCCGTGTAGCCGTTGGGACGCACCGCATTGCGTTCTGGCCCATCGCCGACCTTGCCGTTTCGATGCTCGTCGAAGAGGGCAGACGCTCAATGAAGGATCGCCAGAGTCCAACGGTCCACGCGCGCGAGGTCGTGCACCGTCGTTCCTTGATCGAACGTTTCGAGGTCCTGTACGCGGGGAGCGTGCCGAGCGCGAGGATTGTCGCCGCCGGGGTCGAGATCCGACGCGAGTCCACACGGGCATGGCCGCCTGTGGAGATCGTTGACCGTCGCGACGACCCTCCCGGCACTGGGCTGGTCGCCGACCACACGAAGCGTGCGATCGCCGGTGCCCTCGCACGGGGAGGGCGTGTGTTCGCGTTCAGCCACCGGCACGGGTACGCCCCAGCCTTCCGATGCGCGTCCTGCAAGACCTTGCGGGTGTGCCCGTCATGCGGAGCACGCCCTGAACCGGGGGAGAGCTGCACTCGTTGCGGTGCACTGCTCGGCGCCTGCTCGAGATGCGGTGGTCAGGGTTTCGAGCCGCTTGGGGCCGGAGTGGGGAGGGTCTCCGAAGTGATGCGACGTCTCTTCGGCGATCGCGTCGGTCCCGTCGGAAGCGAAGCTGCGATCTGGGTCGGAACGGAAAGGGACGTTCCGCTGCTGTCAGATGTCACGCTCGGAGTGGTCGTCGACATGGACGGCCTCGTCCTCGGAAGTGCGTACAACTCTGGAGAGGAGGCCCTCCGGATCGTTGCTCGCCTGGCGCGGGCAATCCCCTTCGGGCGTGGCCGACACCTCATCATCCAGACGAGCATCCCCGACCATCCGGTACTCGAGGCCGTCCGGAGCGGCGATCCGGTCCCGTACCTCCGCGAGGAAGTGGGCCGGCGGCGAGAGTTCGGCTTGCCGCCCACCGGAGAGGTGATCGTGATCGAGGTGTCGGGAGGGGGTCCGCATGCAAGGGCGTCCATGGCCGCCCTTGGCGATGAGGCCACAATCTACGGCCCCGCGGAGCAGCGAGGGACGTTGCGCTGGCTCGTGCAGGGACGGGACCTCGCTCAGACCAGGCGGACTCTCAGAACGGTGGTAGGTAGCCTCCGGGAAGCCGGAGGCACCGTCAGGGTGGACGTCGACCCTCTCGACCTGTGAGCTATCCTGCTGGCCCATGGCCATCTTCCCCATCCGAACCTATGGAGATCCTGTGTTACGGGCGAGAGCTGCCGAGATCGAGAACATCGAAGACGGCATTCGGCGACTTGCGCATGACATGATCGAGACGATGTACGACGCCCCGGGTGTCGGTCTGGCCGCGCCCCAGATCGGAATCTCCAAGAGGATCATCGTCTTCGACGCCGGTGACGGTCCCAAGGTGCTGATCAATCCTGAGCTCCTGGAGACTTCGGGCGCCTGGGAGTTTGACGAGGGATGCCTCTCGGTGCCTGGTCGATTCTGGGAAGTCAGAAGACCGGGGTTTGCGAGGGCACGAGGTCTCGACGAGAACGGGCTGGAAGTCGAGTATGCGGGCGAGGAGCTGCTCGGCCGAGTCCTCCAGCACGAGATCGACCACCTCGATGGCACCCTGTTGATCGAACGCCTCGATCGGCGAACTCGCAAACAGGTGTTGCGAGAGCTGCGCGAGGAGGCGTTGGGACTCAGCCAGCGATGAGGATTGCCTTCCTCGGCACGCCAGGGTCCGCGGTGCCGGCACTCGACGCCATCGCCGAGGACGTCGTTGTGGCAATCACCCGAGGCGACAAGGCACGGGGACGGTCAAAGCGCCCCGTACCTTCTCCTGTGAAGGCAGCCGCCACGCGCTTCGGGATCGAGGTAGTTCACCCGGAGCGATCCACGGACATCGCGCGTGTCATGACGGCTGCAGCAGTCGATCTGGCCGTGGTTGTGGCCTATGGGCGAATCATCCCGGAGCCTGCTCTCAATGCCGTCCCACTCGGCTTCCTCAACGTTCACTTCTCGTTGTTGCCGCGCTGGAGGGGAGCCGCCCCCGTAGAGCGGGCGATCCTGGCCGGGGACACGGCAACAGGTGTCACCATCATGCGGCTGGACACCGGACTCGACACAGGTCCAACTCTCTCTTCGGTGCAGGCACCGATAGGCGACGACGCCGATGCGGAGTCCCTCACCGCGACCTTGGCGATCATGGGGGCAAAGCTGCTCAAAGGAACACTCGACGAGTACGCGAGTGGCCGATTGGAACCCGTCCCGCAGCCCGACGTAGGCGTCACGTACGCTCCACGGATGGACAGGGTCGACAGTCGTCTGATCCTCACCCAGGATGCCCATAGCCTCGATCGTGTCATTCGGGCATCGACCACACGTGGCGGCGCCTACGCCTTCCTGGGTGGTCGGTCTCTGAAGATCTGGCGGGCTCGACCGGCTGCGGGGGAGCATCCACCGGGCCGTATCGCCCGCGAGGGTGCACATGTGCTTCTCGGGACAGGCGTCGGTGTGCTGGAGCTCCTGGAGGTGCAACCGGCGGGCAGTCGGAGGATGAGTGCCGCTGCGTGGGCCCGCGGCCACAAGACCGGAACCCTGACCTAGAGCCGATACACTCGGGTGATGCAACCCGCCCGGATCGCCCCCTCCATTCTTGCCGCAGACTTCGCCCACCTGGGCGATGAAGTCGCGAGAATCGAACCCTATGTCGAGTTGCTCCACATTGACATCATGGACGGTCACTTCGCCCCCAATCTGAGTCTGGGGATTCCCGTGATCGCTTCACTGAGGAAGGCGACATCGCTGTTCTTCGACTGCCACCTGATGACGACGAATCCACACGTCTACTTCGAGTCGTTGCGAGCTGCGGGAGCTGATCTTGTGACCGTCCACATCGAGGCCTACCCCGATCCCTCTCGCGTGGCCGTACAGGCCAGGGATGCGGGCTTGGCGTTTGGGCTCTCTTTGAATCCGCCAACCCCGTTCGAAGCAGTTGAGCCGTTCGTCGAACTTGCCGATCTTCTGCTCGTGATGTCGGTGCAGCCCGGGTTCGGTGGCCAGTCGTTCATTCGCTCCGCGCTCGGAAAAGTCGAGGCTGCGAGAAAGGTGATTGATTCGCGCGGGCTTTCGACCGATATAGAGATTGATGGCGGTATCACCACCATCACCGCTCGGGCGGCGCGGGACGCGGGAGTGGACATCTTCGTTGCAGGCACGGCCGTGTTCGGGGCAGCAGACCCGGTCGCTGCGGTGAAAGAGCTGAGAGCAGCAGTGGAGTAGAGGAACGGGATGGCGCAGAGAATTCTGGTTGCAGATGACGATCCGGACATTCTTCAGTTCGTACGCGTGAACCTCGAACTGGAGGGCTTTCAGGTCGCCGTGGCGAGCAACGGAAGGCAGGCGCTGGAGGCGGTCATGAGCGACCCACCAGATCTGGTGCTACTCGACGTCATGATGCCGGAACTCGACGGGTTCGACGTTCTCCGCCGCTTGCGCGTGCATCCGTCGGCAGCGAACACATCCGTCATCCTCCTTACGGCGCGAACCATGCCTGAGGACCGTATTCGGGGACTCGATCTGGGTGCGGACGACTACGTGAACAAGCCGTTCGACGTGGATGAGCTGGTCGCACGTGTAAAAGCGGTGATCCGACGTTCTCAGACAATGCGGGACGTGTCGCCTCTGACAGGGCTGCCCGGGAACTTCCGCATCTCAGAGGAGATGGAGCGCAGAGTGGGCGAACGGGGCCCACTTGCGATCGTGCACGCCGACCTCGACAACTTCAAGTCGTTCAACGATCACTATGGCTTCATGCGAGGAGACCAGGTGATCAAGTTCACCGCCCACGCCCTGCTGGAGGCAGTCGCGGAGAACGAAGATCCTCACGCGTTTGTCGGACACATCGGCGGTGATGACTTCGTCGCCATCGTCCACCCCGACTCGGTGGTCGAGTTCTGCAAGTCGACGATTCGGATCTTCGATACGGGGATCCTCGACTTCTACGACACAGCCGACGCACTGCGCGGCTATGTGGAGGTGAGTGACCGGCGCGGCGAGCAGCACGCCTTTCCGATCATCTCGATTTCGCTCGGCGTCGCAACGAACCGGAGTCGTGCGATCAACTCCCAATGGGAGGCGTCGGCGGTCGCTGTGGAGATGAAGGAGTTCGCCAAGGCCACGGCGGGCTCCGCGTACGAGATCGACCGCCGTTCTACCTGAACAACGGCGGTAGTACACTCCTTTGTAGGCCCCCTTCAGGGCAGGGTGTAATTCCCGACCGGCGGTGACAGTCCGCGACCCCGTATACGGGTGGACCCGGTGGAACTCCGGGACCGACGGTGAGAGTCCGGATGAGAGAAGGAGGGCGGTGCGCCTTCGCGCGCGGTCGCCCTGTGCGAAAGGTGATCGTGGACGAGCGCTGGATGACTCTCAGTCTCGAATTGGCTGCGACGTCGCGCCCCCATCCCAACCCGCGCGTGGGAGCCGTCGTCGTCGATTCTGACGGAGCGCTCGCCGGGAGAGGGAGCCATGTCGGTCCGGGTACCCCGCATGCGGAGTTTCTCGCTCTCGAAGAAGCAGGAGATCGGGCTCGTGGGGCGACCCTCTATGTGACACTCGAACCCTGCGTCCATTACGGACGCACGCCACCGTGCGTCGACGCGATCCTGGCCGCCGGCATCTCGAGGGTCGTTGTCGCTATCGTCGACCCGGATCCCAGAGTGTCGGGAAGGGGACTCGAGCGTCTGGAGGATGCCGGCGTAGAGGTCGTGCTCGGGATCGAAGAGGAGGCTGCGCAGCGCCTCGACCCCGGCTACTTTTCCCACCGCCGAACAGGCTTGCCCTGGGTGACTCTCAAGGCGGCTGCCACACTCGACGGGCAGGTCGCCGCCACTGACGGCACATCCAAGTGGATCACCTCCGATGTTGCCCGGCAGGACGCCCATGAACTCCGCGCCGAGGTCGACGCCGTGGTGGTCGGTGCTGGAACGGTTCGGACAGATGATCCTCTGCTCGACGTTCGCCTACCCGACTACGCGGGTCCACAGCCAGTTCCCGTGATCGTCGCGGGGAAACATCCACTCCCAGCAGATGCGCGTGTGCTCTCGCGGGATCCGATCGTCCTGCGATCGGAGGGCTCCCCTGTCGATCTGACGGAAGGACTCAGGTCCCTCGCCGACAAGGGACTCCTTCACATCCTCGTGGAGGGAGGGCCAACACTGGCAGCTTCACTTCTTCAAGAAGGGCTGGTGAACAGGGTCGTGCTGTACCTGGCTCCCTCGCTCGCAGGTGGGACGGGGTACGGCCTGTTCAACGCTGCGTTTCACACTCTTGGTGACGCGCACCCTGTCCGGATCACCGCGATCGACCGGGTCGGGGACGCCATCAAGATCGACGCGTTCGTGGAGGAGGGCTGATGTTCACAGGCATCGTCGAGGCGATGGGAACGGTCCAGGGCATCGAGGGAACCGATGAAGGAAAGCGCCTTGCGATCGAGACTGAGCTGGAAGGGCTCACCGTGGGCGACTCGTTGAGCGTCAACGGTGTCTGCCTCACCGTCGTGTCGAACACTCAGGAAGTCGTCCGTACCGACGTCGTGCACGAGACCCTCTTGCGAACCGATCTCGGCAGTCTCGTTCCCGGTGACCGCGTCGATCTCGAACGTCCGATGCGCGCCGATGGCCGTTTCGACGGTCACATCGTCCAGGGCCATGTGGATGGCGTCGGTGTCATTTCAGTCTTGGAGTCGGAAGGGGACAGTCTCAGAGTGCGGATCGACGTGCCTGCAAGGCTCGCCCGGTACATCGCTGAAAAGGGATCGGTAGCAGTCGACGGGGTGAGCCTCACAGTGACGGCGACCGGAGATGGTTGGTTCGAGGTTGCCTTGATCCCTCACACGCTGAAGGTGACGGTGCTCGGTCTACGCGGGGTTGGGGACAGGACCAACATCGAGGTGGACGTCATCGCCAAGTACGTCGAGCGCCTGATGGGTGGAACACGATGAGCTTCGCGCGCATCGAAGAGGCGATCGCGGCGATCACGCGTGGAGAGTTCGTTGTCGTCGTCGACGACGCCGATCGCGAAAACGAGGGCGATCTGATTCTCGCGGCGGAGATGGCAACTGCCGAGAAGATCGGATTCATGGTCCGGCACACCAGTGGCATCATCTGCGTGCCACTCGTCGGGGAGCGGCTCGACGAGCTCCGTATCCCCATGATGGTGAGTCACAGCACAGACAGACGCCACACAGCGTTCACCGTTTCTGTCGACTACGCGCCCGAGACCACCACAGGAATCTCGGCAGCCGACCGCGCCGCGACGATTAGATCTCTGGTTGACCGTCGTACCGACGGGGCAGACTTCACGCGCCCCGGGCACATCTTCCCGCTCCGCTACCAGGCAGGTGGAGTGCTTCGGCGCGCCGGCCACACGGAGGCCGCCGTTGATCTTGCTGTGCTCGCCGGGCTCCAACCGGCTGGGGTGCTCGCCGAGATCGTCACCGACGATGGTGCGATTGCCCGCCTCGGATCCCTGGAGGAGTTCGCGGACCGATATGGCCTGCCAATCATCCAGATCGCCGACCTCATCGCGTTCCGCAGGGAGCAACAGCAGCTGATCAGGCGCGGTGCCGAGGCCCGGTTGCCGACCGAGTTCGGCGAGTTCAGGGCCATCGCCTATGAGTCGCTTCTCGATCACAAGGAGCACATCGCTCTCGTGATGGGAGATGTGTCCGGTCGGGACGGGGTTCTGGTCAGGGTTCACTCCGAGTGTCTGACGGGCGACACCCTGTCGAGTGTGCGCTGTGACTGCGGCTTCCAGTTGCGAGATGCGATGCGTCAGGTTCAGGAGGAGGGCTGTGGCATTGTGCTCTATCTGCGGGGCCACGAGGGTCGCGGGATCGGCCTGATCCACAAACTCGAAGCATACGCCCTCCAAGATCACGGCCGAGATACTGTGGAGGCGAACCTCGAACTCGGGCTTCCCGCAGACGCGCGGGACTACGGAGTCGGGGCGCAGATACTTGCCGACCTCGGCGTCACGACCATGCGGCTCCTGACCAACAACCCGACTAAGCGCGCCGGCATCGAGGGCTACGGTCTCGAGATCGTGGAGACCGTACCTCTCGAGGTGCCCCCTACGAGCGAAAACCTCGCGTACCTGCGGACCAAAGCCGAGAAACTCGGTCATCTCATCCACTTGGAGGAAGCCGATGCGCGTCCATGAGATCAAGGGTGAAGCGGCCCGCGGGAAGAAGGTCGGAGTGGTCGTTTCGCAGTTCAACCGTACGATCACCGATGCCCTGCTGACCGGGGCCCTGGAGGCGCTCGAAGAGACCGGCACGGACGAGGTGACGGTGATCAGGGTCCCCGGAGCTCTCGAGCTACCCGTCGCGGCCAGACGTCTCATCGAAACGGGCCACCAAGCGGTCATAGCCCTGGGTGCGGTGATCCGTGGCGAGACCGACCACTACGAGCATGTTGCGACGCAGTCGATGGCGGGGCTTTCGCACCTTTCACTCATCACGGGTGTACCGATCGGGAACGCCGTACTGACCGTGCAGGAGTACGAGCATGCACGTGACCGCTCCCTCCCTGGCCGAGGCAACAAAGGCTATGAAGCAGCCATGGCCGTCCTGGAGTCTCTCGACGCTCTCGATCAGGTCATCGACCAGGATTGACGGTTAGGAGGTGGGAGATCCCGGGACGCCCAAGGGCCGAACAGAACGCTGAGGTTGCAACCGGAGAAGCACTCCTCGGTGATCTCGGGATGGATAGTTCGCTCGCTTCCCGTTTGAGAACCGATGATCGGCGCGGGAAAGTCAGCGGCGCTGAGGAACCTCAGACCGATCCCGCCCGATATGTGCCTGATTGATACTGGAGGCAGACGTTGCGGTGGTCCGTAGCGTTCGGGTGACCCGGCCGGTGAGCTCTCTAAGTGCCTGCCGCCTGTGTGGGTTGGCTTTCTATCGAGCTGCGTGCCGGCTGGTTACCCGACGGTGGTGTGGCTCGAAAGAGGCGAGAGCATATCAACCCGAATCAGGAGTGCCCACCTCGGTCAACCGTCTAGGAGGAAGGCATTGCCATGACCATGATTGGTATCGATCGCACATCCGCGTATGGCTCTGCGTAGGCATCCAGCTTGGCCTGGGCAGCAACCTTCTCCTCGTCAACCGATGCAAGCGCCCCGGCAGATCGGGTCGCGTACCGCGCGATCAACGCTTCGCCGAGCTCGGCTTTCCCAGAGAAGTGGTAGTGCAGGGCCGCCTTGGTGATGTCCAGCGCTGTCGCCACGTCCGCTTAGCTGAAGCCGTTGAACCCACGCGTCTGGACCAGCCGCTCAGCAACCTCGAGAATGCGCGTCGCTGTATCCGGGCTCGTCTTCCGGCGTCCGCTTGCCGACCGCTGCACTCGGCATCCTCCCTTGACAACTTACCTACTAGTAAGTAAGTACACCACGACGACGGAGCGTAGACAGGGAGCCCTCTACCGCCCAGGCGACCCTCGGGAGGAATGATCATGAGCCAGCAGTACCACGACGCCCAGCGCGAGTTTCAGGATCGCTTCGACACCCGCCGACTGGCGGATCGGCTTGCGGAATCGACCTCGGAGGTCATCAACGAACGGTTCAGGGCATTCATCGAACAACGAGACATGTTCTTCATTGCCACCGCCGACGCTGATGGATGGCCGGAGGCGTCGTACAAAGGTGGAGATCCTGGTTTTGTGAGGGTGCTCGACGAGCACACCCTTGCATTTCCCGTGTACAACGGGAACGGGATGTTCCTGACCGCTGGAAACCTGACCGTGAACCCCCGGGTCGGGATGCTCTTCATCGACTGGGAAACCGGTACTCGCCTCCGTCTGAGTGGCCACGTCACCATCGAAGAGAACGATCCGCTCATCGATACCTTCCCCGGCGCGCAGTTCGTGGTGCGCGTTAGAGCTCGGGAGGTATTCGCCAACTGCCGGCGCTACGTGCACCAGTACAAACTCGTGAAGCGGTCACCATTTGTGCCCAAAGATGACGCCGAGCCACCGGTACCTGATTGGAAGCTCGACGAGTGGTTTGCGGGGACACTGCCAGCCAACGACCCGGCACACGACCCCAACCGACCCAGCGCACCCTCCATACCGCAGTTCTGAATCATCCTAGGGAGTGCCTCTCGCGAGCCGAGAGTGATCGTGTTGCCACGCCGGGATAAGGAGCAGATGCTCGGTGGCCAAAAGCATCCTCACGTTGGGCCAAACCGGCCTGCGTCGAATCCGTGTGACCTGATCTGAGATTGGCGTTGTACCCGAACAGGGCCGTCAACGCGGAGATCCGGTCCGAGGTGGCGCCTCCCCACGAGGGCGAGTCAGCTCCGCCCACTCGCCGACCCACGCATATCATTCCAGGCGCGCTGCTAGGACGTCAGCCGGTAGGTGCCGATCAAATCTCGCTCGTTCAATATTCCTCCCCTTCCCCTCAAGGCTCATTGTCACCCCGACCAAGCAGAGTCGGTAGGGGCCACATACTCTTTGCCACGTCTCCTTAGCTTGCGTGGCCAGCCTCACATCCTGATCATCGGCTCTTCCGCTCAGCCACCCCTGACCACCCCCAAACCTACACCCCGGGCCAGACCAGGATTGACACCCGAACCGGTCCCCGTATACTGCCAACGACAACAGACGCAAGTGGAGACCATCCCACCTGGCCACCAATAGTGCGCCATGGTACGAAACGGCAGTGGGCTTCGCTTGCTGTCGTTTTTCATTGAGGAGGATCGCAATCGCCGAACTACGCGTCAACGGGTACATCAGGGCACGGGAAGTGCGGGTTGTCGCTCCCGATGGAGCGCAGATAGGGATCAAGAAGCTGCAGGAAGCACTGTGGCTCGCCGACCAGCTCGGACTGGATCTCGTCGAGGTGGCCCCCAACTCCAACCCCCCTGTGTGCAGGCTCATGGACTACGGCAAGTACAAGTACGAACAGTCGGTGAAGTCCCGTGAGGCCCGCAGGAACCAGTCCAGAACGGTCATCAAGGAAGTCAAGTTCAAGCCGAAGATCGGCCAGCACGACTACGAGATCAAACGTGATCGGGTGCTCAAGTTCTTAGAGCACGGCGACAAGGTCAAGATCACGATCTGGTTCCGAGGCAGGGAGATGTCGAGACCCGAGTTGGGACTCACGATCATCGACAAACTGGTCGGTGAGATCGGCGACGCGGCGAAGGTAGAGCAAACGCCAAGGCAAGAGGGACGGAACATGCACATGGTGCTTGTTCCGTCGAGGAGGCCTGTCCACCAGGCCGAGAAGCCCGAGCTTGTGGCCGAGGACGAGCCAGAGATCGACCTCGAGCCGGTGATAGCGACAGAGGCGGTACCCGAGCTTGTGGCCGAGGACGAGCCAGAGATCGACCTCGAGCCGGTGATCGCGACAGAGGCGGTACCCGAGCCTGGCGAGAACGATGACGAGAGGAGCAGCTGATGAAGACCAAGAGCCACCGCGGCGCCGCGAAGAGGATCCGGCGTACCGGGTCAGGGAAGCTGGTTCGTGCGCAGGCCGGAAGAGGTCATCTGAAGCTCGCCAAGAGCCGGAAGCGGTTTCGTCAGCTCAAGGGAACCAAGGTCCTCACCGGTGGTAACCGACGGAACGCATCCCGCCTAGGAGGTTGACATGGCACGAGTGAAGCGCGCCGTGCACGGCAAGAAGAAGCACCGCAAGGTACTCGGCAGGGCAAAAGGCTACAAGGGAGCCAAGAGCCGGCGATTTCGCACTGCCAATGAGCAAGTCATGCACGCGATGTCCGATTCTTACAGGGATCGTCGCGCTCGCAAGGGCGAGTTCCGCAGTTTGTGGATTCAACGCATCAACGCTGCCGCCAGACAGAACGGGACGACCTACTCGAGGTTGATCGCCGGACTGAAGGCTGCGGAGATCGACATCGATCGCAAGATGCTCGCCGAACTGGCAGTCAACGACCCATCGGCATTTGCGCAACTCGTCGAGGCGGCCTCCGCTGCTCGTTCAATCGACGCGTAACCGGCGAGTCGTCGAAGCAGCGAAACTGCACAAGACCAAGGAGCGCCGTCGCGCGAACAGGACCCTCATCGAGGGTCCAAACCTGATCGAGGCGGCCGGTAGGGCCGGCTACCCGTTGGAAGAGGTGTTTGCCCTCGAGAACGACGAAGTCGAAGGGGCGATCCAGGTAACGGACGAGGTGATGCGGTATCTCGCGCCCACGCTCCACCCGAGAGGCCCGGTCGCCGTCATGCGAATTCCAGCGTCCGATAGTGTCGGCCGAGCGTCTCTCGTCGCGTACGACCTCTCGGATCCAGGGAACCTTGGAACCCTGATCCGATCCGCCGCAGCATTCGGAATGGATGTTGCTGTGACGACCGCGTCGGCAGACCCGTGGGCACCAAAGACGCTCCGTTCAGGAGCCGGCGCGCACTTCTCGACAACGATCGAGCGAGACGTCGACATCGACGATCTGCGCGCTCGGGGCTTCACCATCGTTGCGGCAGTAGCGCACGGTGGCGCCGATCCGATCGTCCTCGGGAGTACCGAGTTGCCCGCAATTCTCATCGGCAGCGAGGCCCACGGATTGCCGGATCAGCTCGAACCGGACATCGCGGTCACCATTCCGATCGCGGTGGAGAGCCTCAACGCCGCCGTGGCCGCTGGGATCCTTGCGTACGCGTATACGGGCGCTGGAGGACGAAGGGAGTCTGGGAGGCGCCCGGACCTGCGCTAACCTGCCGAAACGATGGACCCGATCACACAGCTCAGAGCGGACGCGGCCCAGCGAGTCGCCGCTGCTGAGGAACTCTCACAGCTGGATCAACTGGAACGCGAGCTCATAGGCAGGCCCTCAGTCATCGCTCAACGTAGGAGAGAGCTCGGTCGCCTTCCCGCGGAGGAGCGTCCAGCAATGGGAGCGATGCTCAACGAGGCCTTTCAGGAACTGAAGTCCCTGCTGGACTCGCGTCGGGCGGAACTCGAGCGATCGACAGAGGATCGCCTCCTCGAACAGGAGCGGGTGGATCCCACGTTGCCTGATCTGAGGCTCGCACGGGGGCACCATCACTTGCTCACGGAGACGATCGAGGAGGTCGTCGATATCTTCACCGCTCTTGGCTACTCGGTTGCGGCCGGCCCGGAGGTGGAGACCGCCGGGTACAACTTCGATGCTCTGAATACGCCCTCATCGCACCCATCCAGGCTGGAGTCGGACACCATCTACGTCGACTGGGGGGATCCGGCCGACGAGGTACTCCTGCGTACACAGACGTCCCCCATGCAGATCCGCTACATGGAGCACAACGAGCCTCCTGTATACGTGATCGTGCCCGGCAGGGTGTACCGATCCGACACCCTCGATGCCACGCACTCGCCGGTGTTCACGCAGATCGAGGGGCTCGCAGTTGATGACAACCTCACGATGGCGGATCTCAAGGGCACGCTTCAGTACTTCATGGAGCGCTTCTTCGGCAAAGGGCGCGAGATTCGCATGTATCCGCACTTCTTTCCGTTCACCGAGCCGTCGGCAGAGATGGCCGTGTCGTGCTTCGCGTGCGACGGGTCCGGGTGCCGAATCTGCGGGCACTCCGGCTGGATCGAACTGCTTGGATGTGGTGTCGTCGACCCGCACGTTCTTCAAGCGGTCGGGTACGACCCGACACGGGTGTCGGGATTCGCGTTTGGCGTCGGTGCTGAGCGATTGGCGATGGTTCGCCACGGCATCCACCACATCAGACACTTCTTCGAGAACGATCTTCGAGTGTTGGAGCAGTTCCGATGATCGTATCTCTGAGATGGCTGAAGGAGTTTGTCGATATCCCCGACGACGATCCCGTGCGGCTTGCCGAGGTATTCGCGTCGCTCGGGCACGAAGTCGAAGGATGGGAGGTCCGCGAGGCCCCGTTCTCCGGTGTTGTCGTCGGGCGAGTCCTGGAAATCCACCATCACCCCAGGGCCGACCGGCTCAGATTCTGCAAGGTGGATGTCGGCGACCGGGTCGAGGACATCGTTTGTGGCGCACACAACTTCGAGGAAGGGGCTGTCGTGCCGGTGTCGCTTCCAGGAGCGGTTCTCGCCGGTGGGCTCGAGGTGGGCATCCGGGCCATCAGGGGTATCGAATCGCACGGGATGATCTGTTCCGAATCAGAACTCGGATTGGGCGACGATCACGACGGCATCTTGGTTCTCGATCCTGGCGAAGAGATCGGATCCGACTTCTCCGATCGCCTCCCATACCCCGACGTGCTCTTCGATCTATCGATCACCCCGAACCGTGGCGACGCCATGTCGATCCTCGGCATAGCCCGTGATCTAGCCGCGTACTACGAACTGCCGTTGCGTGTACCGGACGCTGCCCTCCACGAGACGGGCGAACCGAGCAAGGCGCGCATCGTGCTGGAGGATCCCGAGGGGTGTCCCCGGTATGTCGCACGCGAAGTGAGGGGAGTGACTGCCGTACGGTCTCCGCTGTGGATGCGGCTGCGCCTCAGGGACGCGGGCGTCCGTGCAATCAGCGCGATCGTCGACGTCACCAACTACATCCTCCTCGAGCTGGGCCAACCGCTCCACGCCTTCGATCTGGACACGATCCCATCGGAGACGATCATCGTGCGGAGGGGGCGGGAAAGTGAGCACCTACGAACCCTCGATGGTGAGGACCACGAAATCACCACCGAGGATCTCCTGATCACCGACCCGGACAGGGTCATAGCGTTCGCCGGTGTCATGGGTGGCGAGGAGACCGAGGTAGGACCAGAGAGCACTCGAGTCCTCATCGAAGCCGCCCACTTCGACGCACCAACCGTCATGCACACGGCTCGGCGTCACGGGCTGCGCACCGAAGCCTCGATCCGCTTCGAGCGAGGTGTCGATCCAGGCCTGCCGGCCCTCGCAGCCGAACGGGCCGCCTGGCTCATGAGTTCACTCGCGGGGGGATCGCCTGCCCCCGGTCCTAGGGACGAGTACCCGGTGCCAATCGAGCGGTGGAAGGTCGAACTGCCACCGGGCGAGCCGACTCGGCTGCTCGGAGCACCCATAGGGGTGGAGGAGACCTCTCGACTATTGGAGCGGCTCGGTTTCTTGGTTTCGGGTGGAGACCCGCTCGTCGTGTCGGTTCCGACATATCGGCCCGACGTCACGCGCGCGGCCGATCTCGTCGAGGAAGTCGGGCGCCTCTTCGGACTCAACAACATACCGAGTCGGCTTCCACATGGACCTGGCGGGGGACTCGACGATCGACACCAAAGGGCCCGACTCATGAGAGCGGCGCTCGTTGGCGCCGGGCTCTCCGAGGCGACGAGCTGGACCTTCGTGGCAGCCGAGGATCTCGAGGCGATCGGCCTCGATCCACAGGATGCGATCCGCCTGCGCAACCCGATCAACGACGCGGAGTCACTCCTGCGAACAAGCCTCCTTCCGGGCCTGCTGAAGGCAACCCAATTCAACGTGAACCGCGGAAGGACGTCGGTAGCGCTGTTCGAGACGGGGAAGGTATTCCTCGACCGCGCGAGCCCGGATGATTCGCACATCCCGTACCAGCCGGAGAAGATCGCGTTCGTCCTCGCGGGGCAGTTCGGGGCGTTTGCACTCGGCGCCAGACGTCGCGACGTCGACTTCTCGACCGCTCACTCTGTTTGGGACCTCATAGAGCGATCCATGGATGTGGACGCGAAGATCACGCCGGCGACGGCCCCCGGGTACCACCCGACGCGGTGCGGTCTCGTCGAAGCCGACGGCATTGAACTCGGCGTGTTTGGCGAGCTCCACCCGACGGTGGTGCGGGCGTTCGATCTCGAAGGCCGCGTTGCAGCCGGCGAGTTCCTTCTGAACCCGGTCTTGAAACCCCGCGCGTTCTGGCAGTTCCGGGAGCCGAGCGGGTACCCGCCGATCGTGTTCGACCTTGCGTTCGATGTCCCGGAGGAGGTCGCCGCATCGGCCCTCCTTGCCACGATTCGACACGCCGCCGGTGACAATCTCGAGCGCATCGAGCTGTTCGACCTCTTCAGGGGATCGGCCCTGGGCCCCGGCCGCAAGAGTCTCGCGGTGCAGCTGACACTTCGTTCACCAGACTCGACCCTCACGAACGAGGATGTGCGCACGGACAGGGAACGTATCATTGCCTCGGTCGCCAGAGAACACGGGGGCCGTCTCCGAGGAGGAGCCTGAAGATGGATTTCCTTCATGTCGATGACTTGAGCATCGATGAGCTTCATTCGGTGATCGCCAGGGCCGAGGAGGTTCGCACCGATCCGCAGTCCGTTCGAGGCGCTCTTCAGGGTCGCAGTGTGGGGCTCTTCTTTCAGAAGCCCTCCACTCGAACGAGAGTATCGACAGAGCTGGCATCGGCGCAGGTGGGGGCGATCCCCGTCGTGCTGGGTCAGCAAGAGGTGGGTCTTGGTACCCGAGAGGCTGTCAAGGATGTCGCAGGTGTACTGGACAGATATCTGGATGTGATCGCCATGCGGGTCTTCAGTCACAGAGACCTCGTCGAGGTGGCCCAGTACTCCGAGGCACCCGTGGTGAATCTCCTCTCGGATCTGGAGCACCCTTGCCAGGCGCTCGCCGACCTGCACACCATCACCCAGCATCGGTCACCAGATGGCACGGTTGTCGCGTATGTCGGAGACGGCAACAACGTCGCGCACTCGCTGATGGTTGGGGCCACGATGATGGGAATGGAGGTGCGCGTGGCCACACCGAAGGGGTATGAGCCGGCGCCCAGCTACGTCGCCAAAGCCCGCACCTATGGACCGGTTGAAGTGACGAACGATCCCATCGAAGCGGTCTCCGGAGCGGACGTTGTCTACACAGATGTGTGGGCATCGATGGGCCAGGAGGCGGAGGCCGCAGAGCGGGACCGTCTCTTCGCCGACTACCGGATCGACGGGACCCTGTTCGAGCGTGCCGATCCGGATGCAATCTTCCTGCACTGTCTTCCTGCACATAGGGGAAGCGAGGTCACGGACGACGTGGTCGACCATCCGCGTTCCCGAGTCCTGGACCAGGCCGAAAACCGGCTGCACACGTTCAAGGCGCTCCTTTTGCATCTCTTGGGATGATTCCTGACATCCCGGTCGACGAAATCGCCCGCCGGCTCCTCGGTGCTCGTCTGCGCACCGAGATCGAGGGCACGCCGACCGAAGTGGCACTGACCGAAGTGGAGGCGTACGGTCCGGAGGACCCGGCGAGCCATGCGTTTCGAGGGGAGCGCAACGCAAATCGTTCGATGTTCAAGAAGCCGGGGACGCTGTACGTGTACCGGTCGTACGGGATGCACTGGTGTGCAAACGTCGTGACGGGGCCGGTCGGAACAGGTGAGGCCGTTCTCCTACGGGCAGGTACGCCCGTGACCGGTGAGGCAGCCATGCGGCGCCGCCGCGGCCGGGACGATCACCTCTGCGACGGGCCGGGCAAACTGTGCCAAGCGCTTGGCATCACGGGGGATCTGGATGGGACGAGTCTGGAAACCGGACCCGCGCGGCTGACGTTGGCCGGCGATATCCCCGGCAAGGTGATAGCCACTTCGAGGATAGGTATCACGAAAGGAACCGATCGACTGTGGCGATTCGTATTGGTTCAGTAGCAACCTTCGCTCGCCGTTGTCGGTCTTGAGTTCTCGGTCATCGGTACGACGCTCGCCGGAGGTCTCGCCCACGGTCTGTGAGTGCACTGTGGCGCGGTCCTACCGAGAACCGACGACCGAACACTGATGACCGCCGAGGCCCCTCGGGTTCCGGCTCAGGGATTCGCCCACAGGGTGACGGTTGTACCGTCTGCGGCCCCGCCGGCCGAAGGATCCTGTTTCCAGACCACACCGGATCTCCGAGCGGCATCGTTCGGATCTGCTTCGGCTTCTGTGATCACGTTGACGGCAACACCGATGTCTTCGAGTTCTTGAACTGCCTGCGCGAGAGGGAATCCGATGAGGGAGGGAACCACCGAGCCCGGCTCCGGCCCGGCGACGATCAGGTTCACCGCGCTGCCTGACTCCGCGGGAAATCCGCCCGAGGGCGCCTGGTTGAAGACCGTCCCTTGAGCAAGCGACCCGCCGTCCTTCCACTCGATGCGATTGCCGAATCCGGCTGTGGTGAGTGCCTCTACCGCCGACCCCAGATCCATTCCGATGACATCGGGGACAGTCGAGGCACCCGCCTCCACGACACCGGCGGGATTGTGGACGGGGCAGACAACCGTCGGAACCTGATCTGCCGGAACACGAATCCTGGCGACATGGGAACGCGGGCAGTACGGGCCGGCAAGGAATCCTGTCGACAGGTCGATCTCAACGGTGACCATCCCGTCGGTGTCGGCTTCTGCAAGCTGTCCATACGGCGTCCCGCCGAGGGCCACGGAGGCGAACCGGGACCAGACCTGCGCCGGCCAGGTACCGCCCGTGATCGTGAAGGGCGTGTTGGGAGGCTCCATGGGCACCTGGCCTTCCGCGTAGCCGACCCACACCGCAGCGGACAGCTCAGGTGTGTATCCGACGAACCAGGCGTCGCGGTGCTCCTGGGACGTTCCGGTCTTGCCCGCGACGGGCCGCCCGATCTTCGCCTGCTGGCCGGTACCGCGACGAACAGTCTCTGTGAGTGCTGCGGTCACCTGCTGCGCGACATCGCGGGACATTGCCTGGGTGACGATCGGGACCGGCTCCCAGATGTTGATGCCCTCGTTCGTGTCGATGGCGGTGACGAAGATCGGGTCGACATGTACACCTTCGTAGGCGAACGTCCCGTACGCAGACGCCATGTCCAGGGGCGAGACCTCTTGAGCTCCGAGGACGATCGAAGGGTATGGCTGAAGATCGCTCGTGATGCCGGCGGCCTCCGCGACGTCTACAACGTGTTGGGCGCCAACTGCACGGGCGACCTGTGCATAGACGATGTTGACGCTGAAGACGGTGCCTTCGAGAAGCGTTAGATCGGGGAAGGTAGCGCCGTCGTAGTTCTCGACGGACCAAGGGCCGGAGTCGGTCGCTACCGTGATCGACCTCCCTCCTGCGAATACCGTATCGAGCGAGAATCCGGCCTCGAGTGCGGCCGCCAGAGCAAAAGGCTTGAAGGAGGATCCGGCCTGCCTGCGACCCTGAACCGCCAGATTGAACTGGGCGTGCGTGTCCTGCGGATCGTAGAAGTCCTTTCCTCCGACGAGCGCCACAACGTGGCCGGTCCGAGGATCGACGGCCGCGAGGGCTGCGGACGGGGTCGCATCACCCAGCACGGCGCCAATCGCGGCGTGGGCCGCCTCCTGAGCGACGGGGTCGATAGTGGTGTAGATGCGCAGTCCACCCCTGAAGAGCGCGTTGTAGCGATCCTGGGCCGTCGCGCCGAGTGAAGGGTCATCGAGCAGTCGCCGTTTGACCTCTTCGGTGAAATAGGGGTAGCGGTCGTGATTGGCTGAGTCCCGTGGACGAAGGGTGAGCGGTTCCATGTCGGCGGCCTTCGCCTCCACGTCCGTGAGCCATCCCAACTCGACCATCTTGTTGAGAACCACTCGCCGGCGGGCAAGAGCCGCTTCAGGATGTCGGTATGGGTCGGTATCGGATGGGTGTTGGATGAGACCGGCGAGCAAAGCCGATTCTCCAACGGTGAGTTCGGAAGGGGCTTTACCGAAGAAGTGGGCGGTAGCGGTGCCGACCCCGTAGGCGCCGTCGCCGAAGTACACCGTGTTCAGGTATCGCCCGAGGATCTGTTGTTTGGTCAGCGTCTTCTCGAGACGCAGGGCGAGAGATGCCTCGGTGAGTTTGCGCTCCAGAGTGACTTCCGGTGTCAAGATCACGTTCTTGACGTACTGCTGCGTGATCGTCGATGCTCCCGCGACGACACCCCCGGAGTCCAGATTGTCGACGATCGATCTTGCGAGTGCTCGGAGGTCGACACCGGCGTGGGTCCAGAACCGCTCGTCTTCGATGCCGACGACCGCATTGATGAGCGAGGCTGGGAGTTCGTCGTAGGAGACGAGCGCCCGGTCCTCTTCGGCGTGCCACTGCGCGAGGACGCTGCCATCGGAGGCGTAGACGATGGTTGTGAGGCCCCGGGTCCCGAGTCCAGGGTCCTCGATGGGCGCGATCGCGCAGGACGCGACGACGAAGGACAGTCCTATGAAGAGTGGCAGCCAGCGTCTCATGATTGCGAGCGCCCCACCTAGACGGACGCTACGCAGACAGGCTACCGGCGACCGGCAGGAACGCGGGCATTTGAACTCGCTCCACTATCCTCCCATGGATGCTCGATCAGCTCCTCCGAGGAACCGAGAGGGTCGTCACTGAAGAGGCTTTGAAGGAACGCCTCGAACGAGGTCGACCTCTTCGCATCAAGCTGGGGGTCGACCCGACGGCACCAGCCATCACGCTCGGCTGGGCCGTCGTACTTCGCAAGCTGCGTCAGTTTCAAGAACTCGGGCACACGGCCGTGCTGATCGTTGGCGATTTCACCGCCCAGGTCGGCGATCCGTCTGGCAAGAGCGAGACCCGGCAGAGACTCTCCGTTGATGAAGTCAACGGGTATGTAGACGGGATCCTCGAGGACTTCGCGACGATCCTGCTTCCCGAGCGTTTGGAGGTTCGACGCAACTCGGAGTGGCTCTCGACGCTGGACATGAGAGAAATACTCGAGCTCACCGCTCAGGTGACAGTGGCGCAGATGTTGGAGCGCGGGGACTTCGCGAAGCGATATCAGAGTGGGACTCCTATCTCGTTGATGGAGTTCTTGTATCCCCTCCTTCAGGGCATGGACTCGGTTGCGGTGGAGGCAGATGTGGAGTTGGGCGGCTCCGATCAGCTCTGGAATCTCATGATCGGGAGAATGCTTCAGGAACGCGCAGGGCAGGAACCGCAGATACCGTTCACGATGCCGCTGCTCATCGGGACGGACGGTGTTCACAAGATGTCACAGTCCCTCGGCAACTACGTCGCCATAGACGACGCGCCGGACGACATGTTCGGGAAGCTGATGAGCATCCCGGACGAGCAGATCGTGCCGTACTTCGAACTCTGCACAGACGTACCTGCCGGTGAGGTAGTGGATCTCGCTGAAGGTCTCCGCCTGGAAACGCTGCACCCGGGCGATACCAAGCGACGCCTCGCGCGGATGATCGTAGACATCTACCACGGCCCGGGGAGTGGCACAGTCGCCGAACGAGCCTTCAATCAGGTGTTCAGGGACCACCGGCCTCCCGAAGATGTTCCCGAGTTCACCCTTCCGCCTGGGGATCCCATCCATCTGCCCGCGGTGCTGAAACGCGCAGGGCTCGTTGCGTCGTCCTCGGAAGCAAGGCGTCTCATCGGTCAGGGCGCTGTCAAACTCGACGGCGAGCTGGTACGCGAGGTTGATGTTCCTCGTGAACTCGCCGCCGGATCAACGGTTCAGGTCGGCAAGAGGCGATTCGTCACCCTGCTCGGTTGAACCCGTCGACGACCGCCTGGCTGAGGTGTGTCCGTGCCATCGTTGCCATCGACAGATGACCACCGGTCTCCCATCGCAGCTCGGAACCTTCCCAATGGCGATGGATGGCCTCGGCCGCATGCGCGGGGATGTAGCCGTCGCCGCGCGTGGCGACGATGATCGCCAGATCAGACCGGACAGGAGGAGGGAGGGCGAGAACCGACGCACGATCGAGAACCGCTGCCAGATCAGATGGTGAGGAGCCGAGCGCTTTCCAGTCGACAAACCTCGACAGCAGCCCCTCGGTGAATACCACGGCCGGGGATGGGGAAGGAGCCATGGGGACTGCGACAAGAGGTCCAGGGTGGGTGGCGGCGACGAGCGCAGCGATGTTCCCTCCCATCGAGTACCCCGAGACGCCAAGAGCAAGGCCGTCGAAGCCGAGGAGGAGCCCGTGTGCCTCCTGGACGGCAGCCGATCCCATCGTGAGGAGTTCGCCAACGGTCCGTATCGGGGGAGAGGAATCTCGAACCCGGCGTGTGCCGTAGAAAGGGTTCTCCAGGATGAGCGACCCGATACCTTCGGGCGCCAGCCGTCGGGCGAGCGCGGCCCGACGCTTGTACCCCTCTTCATTGGAGGCGGCCAGGAAGAGGCAGACGCCGCGCGCGCCGGCCGGCCGATACCATCGCACACGGCCTGGCTCGGTGCTCGCCGGCAGCGGCGCAGGGGAAGCAAAGGTTCCCTCCAGCACGTCAACAGAGCGCTTCCTGCCGAGGAGTCGCCACTCGACGTCTATGGGATGCAGCCCTGCCGACGGCGGCGGCAGTTCGCCCCACCCGTCGGGGAAAATGTCAGATCGAAGTGCTGTCATGAGGACTGCTGCGAGCCTGTCGAGCCAGTGCATATGGTTGATCCTATGTGGTTTGACTTCCCGGGCGAATCCGTTACAGTTCTCGCTCCCGGGCCTCGGCGCGGGGTCGCGTCCGGCGGACGCGACGTACTCTGGTATAATGAGCGGTCCAGGTCTCTGTGCCTGGATCCGGGCTCCTTGACAACTAAACAGCGTGTCATAGTAAGTCAGTAATCCATCCCGACGGCTCGCCGTCAGGATGGACGTACTCCAGCATGTCTCGGGTTGTCAAGCTCGAGACACGTGGAGCAATCTCTCTGACAGGTCAAGGGAGCGCCTCTCGAGGCGAGCCCGTATCTGTACGTTGGAGAGTTTGATCCTGGCTCAGGACGAACGCTGGCGGCGCG
>CAZWHZ010000006.1:0-39642 GCA_964633745.1 uncultured Acidimicrobiia bacterium | reverse complement strand
AGCTACGAGAGGCTGCAACCGACTTCCTGAACCAGCGACGCATCGCCGTCGCCGGGGTATCGCATCACCCTGAAGGTGGCCACAGCGGCAACGGTGTCTACAAGCGTCTCCGCGAGCGCGGCTACGAGGTGTTCGCCGTCAATCCAAACGCCGACGAGGTCGAGGGTGACCACTGCTACCACTCGCTCGCCGACATCCCGGGCGGGGTCGACGCCGTTCTCGTCTCAACAACACCCGAAGTCGCCGAGGATGTCGTCAGTGACTGTGTCGAGCTGGGTATCACTCGGGTCTGGCTGCATCGCGCGTTTGGTCCCGGCAGCATGAGCGGACCGGCTGTCGAGTACGGGCGGGCACACGGAGTCGACGTGATCCCCGGAGGGTGTCCGTTGATGTTCGATCCGGCGTCCGACCCAGGCCACAAGATGATGCGGGCGCTTCTGACCTTGACCGGGACGGTGCCCAGGAAGTTCTAGAGGAAGCTGATAGCGAACAGCCGACCGAACGCGGCCACAACCGTTGCGACACCGTTGGACGGGCCCTATCGAATGATGTCCGGCTCATGGGGTCCCACGGCGGCACTCACCCAGGCGGCACACGGACCTCGTCGCCGACTTTGATCTCGACGGGCGACTCCAGATCGTCCATTGCCGTCACGAACCCCCGTGTGCCATGCTGGAGAAACGCGAGATCGTCCTTGAGATCGACGGCGTCCGCACCGGGACGGCCGGACAAGAATCGAGTGAACGGGATGCACGGTTCTGCGACCTCGAGGCCGCGAAGCCGGACCTCGCCGGCCGCCGTAACGATCACAAGGCCCCCGGCAAGGTCGTCGAGCGTCCAGATTCGATCGGTCTCGATGATGATGTTCTCGCCGGCCACGCCCAGCGGACGCTCCATGAACCTGGACCACATCTTCTCGTAGTGGGAAGTAAACCCGACCGACACCGTCGCCTTCGCACTCCGGCGCGTACGCTGCGGGTGCGAAGCGTGATGAGCGTCGATCACCCAGCCTCCGTCTCCTGCCACGAGCACGCCCTCCCTGGTGAGGAGGGCCCGGTCCGATGACAGCAGCGGTGCGGGGTCGTATACCTCGTGCGCTTTGAGCCTGCGACGTTGCACTTGGAGCCGGGCAACCCTAGGCAAGCGAAAGACCCCGTTCCTCGAACACCGACTTCAGGATGTCCGGCCGATCGCTCATCAAACCGTCAACGCCCATATCGAGCAGCCGCCGCATCTCGTCGGCCTCGTTGACGGTCCAGATGTGCATGAGCTTGCCGGCTTTGCGAGTTGCCCCGAGGAACCGCGTGTCGAGCTTGATGAATCTCCCGTAAGTGACAGGGATCTGCAGCGCCACGGCGGGAGTCCGCAAACCCACTCCGAGCCTGGAGGCGGCCCAGAAGATCAGGCCTTCATTACGACCGGCCGACGTAGCGATCCGTCCCTTCGAGACATCGCGGACCGCTTTGGCCCAGCTGTCATCGAACCCGCCGACGATGATCCGATCCCAGAGGTCGTACCTACGAACGAGATCGACGAGCGCATGCTCCACCCCACCCTGTTTCAGCTCGAGCGTGAGCGAGATGTCCGGAAGCGTGGTGACGACCTCTTCGAGTGTGGGGACGGTGATCCCCTGGCCACGGAACGGCCAGTCGCGATCGGCGCCGAACCGGAACGCCGCATCGAAGACCTTGAGCTCGTCGAGTGTGTGGTCCCAGACATCGCCTGACCCGTCCGTAGTGCGGTCGAGGTAGTCGTCGTGGAACAGGACGATCACACCATCTTTGGTGAGGTGCAGGTCCGTCTCGAAGAAGCGAAATCCCAGGTCGTAGGACTGCTGGAACGCGTAGAGGGTGTTCTCGGGCCACAGCAACCGTCCGCCACGGTGTGAGAAAGCGGTTGGTCGCGGCCAGTCGATCACAGCGGCGAGTCTAGGTCGCAGCACTCGGCGTCTGCTGACCTATCGAGACATGACCACCGGCTTCTAGACAGACTTGCCGGTCGACGATGCCGCGTCGTCGTAGCTCGTCGGAGCCGCACCTCCCTCCCATATCTTCGAAGGACGACTCGAGCTGCTCGGTGTGACAACAGTGGCGGATGACGATCATCGCAAAGAACGAAGACGTCGAAGTGCGTCACCTGAGCTCGACTATTCGTTCGTACATCTTGCGACGTTTCGAACGCTCCGCACCAAGGCCGGGGCGATCTTCAGGTTCCTTTGGAAGAACTGCGCCGGCATCGAGTTCCTGTGTTCGGACCACGCAGCGTACCGAACGCAGGGCCGATCACGATACGCTTCACAAATGGTCGCCTTCGCCGTCCTGTCCGCCATCACCTATGGCGCTGCCGATTTCCTCGGCGGTGTCGCGTCGAAGCGACACCGCCCCATTGCAGTGGTGGCTGTCTCCCAGATGGTCGGAGCCGTCCTGCTCCTCGGCTTGCTCCCGGTGCTCGGCCCCGACCAGTACCGGCTCACCGATCTCGGGTGGGGCGCGGCTGCAGGTCTCCTCGGAGGGGCCGGTCTGATCTTCTTCTACCGGGGCCTCTCCACAGGGAGAATGTCGGTCGTCGCCCCTCTCTCGGCGGTCATGACGGCGCTCGTTCCCCTCGCATTCGGCCTCGTCATCGGAGAGCGTCCATCGACGCTCTCAACGATCGGGGTCGCGGCAGCCATACCGGCGATCGCGCTCATCACGCGTGACCGAACCAACAACGACGGACAACCACGCTCCACAGGGGCACTCGACGGTTTCATCGCCGGAATCGGATTCGGAACGTTCTTCATCTTGATCAGTAGGACCGACCCCGCCTCGGGCCTGTGGCCACTGGTGGGCGCGCGTTTGGCGTCAATCCCGTTCGTTCTACTGCTCGCCGCAGGCTTCCGTAACCCGATCAGACCGCTCGAGGAACTCGACGCGACTGTCGCATGGGCGGGTGTCCTCGACATCGCGGCGAACGGCCTCTACCTGTTCGCCGTGCGCGCCGGATTGCTGTCACTCGCGTCGGTCGTGACGTCGCTCTACCCGGCCTCGACCATCATCCTGGCCAGGATCGTCCTCAAGGAGCGGATGACCGCGACTCGGTTGCTCGGGATCGTGCTTGCGCTGGTAGGCATCGCGCTCATCGCGACAGGCTGAGACCGTCCACGACGAACCGGCCGCCCTTGAGCACCGATCCGACCAAATCGGTTCCTGGTCGGTATGCGAGGTGGACGGCGCTCGGGGCGTCCAAGACGATCAGGTCCGCGATGGCTCCCTCGACGACCATCCCCTTCTCTTCCTCCTCGACGGCGAGCGCTCCTCCACGAGTGGCTGACCACACAGCCTCCTCGGGAGTCAAGCCCATCTCCAGTACTGCGAGCGCTATCACCAGCGGCATGCTTTCCACGTAGGCGGTTCCGGGATTGCAGTCGGTCGCGATCGCCACCGGAACGCCTGCGTCCAGGAGCATTCTCGCCGGAGGTTGCGGTGTCTTCATCGACAGAGCAACAGCTGGGAGCAGCACCGCGACCGTACCGGAGGCACGAAGCGCCTCCACTCCGGCGGCTGTCACGTGGTCGAGATGGTCGGCGGACACGGCCCCCAGGTCGGCAGCCAGTTGGACGCCACCGGTCGCAGCGAGCTGCTCGGTGTGCATCCGAGGCTTCAAGCCGAATCTACCTCCCGCTTCGAGGACTTCTCGTGCCTCGTCGACGGTGAATGCACCATCGTCGCAGAACACGTCGCAGTAGCGGGCGAGCTCTGCACATGCCGGCATCATCTGCTCGACAACCAGCTGGACATACGCGTCTCTGTCATCCCTGTACTCGCTCGGAACGACGTGCGCACCGAGGAACGTCGCAATCACATCGATGGAATGCGTCCTGCCCAACTCGGCGATCACCCCGAGCATCTTCCGTTCCGTAGCCACGTCGAGTCCGTAGCCGGACTTGATCTCAACGGTGGTCGTCCCCGACCGCACCATCCGGTCGAGTCTGGCCCTCGCCAACGCGAGCAACTCGTCATGTGACGCCGACCTGGTTGCCTCCACGGTCGATCGGATCCCTCCTCCCGCCGCCAGGATGTCCTCGTAGCGCTCGCCGCGTACCCTCCTGGCGAACTCGTCTGATCGATCACCGGCGAACACACAGTGTGTATGCGCGTCGACGAACCCGGGCAGGACAGCCCTTCCACCGACATCTACACCCGGAAACACGCGATACGCCGGCGGGATCGCGTCATCGCTTCCGACCCACGCGATCGTCCCGTCCGCCACAGCGACCGCAGCGTCGGAAACGACCCCCCGCTCGTTCGTGGTCAACTCGCCGATGTCACGAAGTACGAAGTTCATCCATCACCAACCTCGAATGTATCAACGATGCTGCCATCCGAAGCGACCACTTGCACGGTGAGACCGTTCGGGGTCTGTGAGATCGCAAGGAAGTGGTGGATCGCCTCACCAGCGATCCTCGCGGGATGTCCCTTCGTGCAGTCCTTCAGGGCATACAGACCTGCACCGCCGCCACCCGAAACGACGTACTCGACACCACCCACCTCGAAACGTTGGTAGTTGTGCTCATGACCTGACAGCACCATGGTGACGCCCGCCTGTTCGAACAGTGGCGCCCAGTTTGAACGAACGGCCTTGGAGTCGCCGTGGTATGAGCAGCTGAACGCCGGATAGTGCTCGGCAACGATCACGGGCGTCTTCGATGCGCCGAGTTCCGCATCGATCCACTGCTGCTGATCAGAAGAACCGACATCCGTGGAATCGATGCTCAGCACCGTGACATCACCCCACGTGTGCGCCGACCACCTGGGCGGATCCCCAAACGTCGAGTTCTCCGCCTTCGGCCGCTGGTTGTCATGGTTTCCCCATGTGATCCACACCGGGATGCCCGCTTCGGCAATCCAGCCGAACGGTGTCTCCCATGCTTTGTCCACATCGCTCGTATAGAGGTTGTCTCCGGTGGTGAGGACGGCCGCCACGTCGTGTGTTTGCGTCCACGCTCGCATCGCGTCCGCAACGTCGTACTCGGCGGACCCACCCGATCCGAAGTCGCCGATGACGAGCAGCTCGCCGACCGGTGGGCTCGTCGTAGATGTACCCGTGGTTGAGGGAGTCGTGGTCGTCCTCGCCACAGTCGTCGTAGAGGGACTCGACGCGACGGACCTCGAGGTGGTGGTCGTCGACGGCGGGAAACTCGCCGTGCCCTGGACGGCGCAGCCACCGAGAAGGACCACGGCGGCGATCAGTGCTCGTTTCATCCAACCCCATTCTCGCGAGAGCAGGAAGTTGCGCATAGAGGTTTGCAGGAACCATTACAGGGGCTTAGCGCTCCCTTATCCCCCTCTCCGGCATCCTCGTACTCGATTGGAGGTCACATGAGAGCGAAACTTCTGGCAATGATCATCGCTGCGGCCATTGGCGTTCCTGCAGCCGGTGTGCTCGTGACGTCGAACGCCACTCCCGGCACCGACATCACCACGACGTCGACGACAGCAGCGACAGCAGCGGCCGTCACACAACCGACCATCGACGAAGATCTGGTTACCGCGTGCACAAAGGATGGCCTCGCGCTCACCAAGAAAGAGCAATCCCATCAGATCACTGTCATCGAACAGTCGGCACTCGACGCGCTCCGTCCGATCTGTGAAACGGCCGGCTATGAACTCCCAGGAACTCCACAACAGCAGACCGCTCCGATCATCGTCGAAGAGATGACCGTCGAGGCGGCCGGGCCGGCACCAACAACCACCGTCAACACCACTCAGAGTTCCGGTGAACCCGGGGAAGGGCATGAGCGTGAGCACGAAAACAGCGAAAACGACGACTGACGCTGCGGTGATCATCATCGCAATCGCCGTCGCCATCGCAGGGTTCATCGCCTTGTTCAAGGGTCTCCCGTCGACGTCCTCGACCGCGTCGGCGGATGGGGTTGCGGCTGCAGAGCAATCTGTCGCCCAGTCTGCAGCCGCACCCACAACGACAGCACAACCAACGAGCACACTGGCTGAGCAATCGATCAGCCCCGCGGTGGTCCGCACTCTGGCCGCGCAGGGATCGGCATGGTTCCTTCCGACCGACCAAGCGGTGCAAATGCTCCCGACGTCCATCGTGAACGTCCTGGAGTCCCGCGGTGTCGTGCTGCAAGTGCAATTGGGGGCCGGATGATTCGCAAACGTTTCTTTCCACTTCGAGGGTTGAAGATCGTCACGTGGACGATCGCGGGCGTGGCATGGGTAACAGCAGCCATCGCCGGACGTGCGGCAGCCACGACAAACACGACAAACACGACCGACACCTCTCCAACGACGACCCGGGCCGCCGAAGCGACGCAGCAGGCTGCGGCCCCGGCGCTTCCCCAAAACGGCCTCATCGTCATCAGGGCGGGATCGACGAATACCGCACAGCAGCAGCCTCAACAACAGGTCGTGCGCCGAGTCGTGGTGAAAGCGCCGGTTCGGCAGCAGGTTGCCGCCGCGCCTGTTCGTCAACGATCGGGTGGCTCCTGATGAAGACCGAAACCTTCAGAGCAATGGGAACGACCGTGACCGTCACTCTCGCAGACGACACTCCTGTGACCAGGGTTCGCAACTTGTTCGACCACGTCGAACAGATATGCAGCCGATTCCTGGACCACAGTGAGCTGAGCAGGGTGAACCGCTCTGCCGAAACGGTCATCGACGTATCCCCGATGCTCGCTGACGTCCTGACTGCTGCCAGCAGAGCACGCCACTTGACGGCCGGATTGGTCGATCCGGCCGTCGGGCACCTCGTCGCTGCTTGGGGCTATGACCGGACATTCAGTGAGGTGGTGGACCTCGACGAGTCCCCGGTGCTGCCCCCTTCCGAGATGGAGTGGTACATCGAGGGGCTGCGGCTCTACCGCTCCCCGGGGATCCAGCTCGATCTCGGCGGCATTGCAAAGGGCTGGACGGCGGACCTGGCGGTCGAGCTGGGTCTCGCCACAATCGTCAACGCGGGCGGCGACCTCCGCTCGAGCTACCAGGACACAGTGGTCGACATCGACGATCCGACCGGCGGAATCGCGGCATCGGTCCAGATCGGTGGCCGAGCACTCGCGACCAGTTCGGTCGCGAAGCGCGCCTGGAATGTCGCCAACCGGCGTGCACATCACATCATCGACCCTCGCACCGGAGCCCCTGGAGCAACCCCAATTCTCTCCACATCCGTCATCGCCGATCAAGCGGCACTCGCGGAAGCGGGAGCGAAGGCAGTCCTCCTTCTTGGTGAAGAGGGTCTCTCGTGGGCCGACCAACAGGACTGGATCCACGGCACGGTGGTCATCTGGCAGGACGGATCGGTGTACGCGACAGCAGGAACACCGGTCGCATGAACTTCTCCTGGGTCTCAGCCAGAGGTGCAGGCATCGCCGCCTACTCGCTGCTGGCGGCAGCGACAATGTGGGGACTGCTCTTGTCGTCCAAGGCACTGGCTGGACGCATCTCGACCAAGAACCTGACATTCGTACACGAAGCGCTCTCGATCGGAGGGCTCGTCGCGACCATCATCCATGTGGTCGCCCTGCTCACCGACCAGTACGTCGGCTTCACCTTGACCGACGTTCTCGTCCCCGGCTCGACATCGTGGAGACCATTGGCGGTCGCGTTTGGCATCATCGCCTTCTACGGGATGATCCTCACCTCCTCGACGTTCTACATGCGCAGGCGCATCGGCCAAAGCACATGGCGAGCCATTCACTTCCTGACGTACGGCGTCTTCACCGCTGCGCTTCTTCACGGAATCCAGGCCGGCACGGACAGTCATGGGGTACTAGCCGTGGGATTGTATGGAGGCACTGGCATGGTCGTGCTCGCATTGACCGCGATCCGTGTCGCGAGTCACGGTGAGGATCGACCCCGGCCGACACGGGCGGCCGCCGCAGGGTCCGCCACGGCGCGTTCCGCCGCGAGGTCCGCCATGGCCCGTTCCACAGCAACCCGAACAGCCTCGACATCCACCGATTCCGAGCGCCGGCCCACGACCGCCCACCTAGGCTCCGACCCGTGGAATGGCTCGTCACCAACGGGATCGGCGGCTACGCGTCCGGCACGGTCGCCGGACCGCTGACACGCCGCTATCACGGGCTTCTCGTCGCAGCACTCGCCCCACCGCTCCAACGGACCGTCCTGGCAACCAGACTCGCCGCGACGGTCGATGGAGAACACCCTCTCGACAGGTACCTCGACTCGTTCCGACGGGACGTGACGATTCCCACATGGACGTACCTGATCGGCGAGTCGATCCTCGAGAAGTCCATCTGGATGGAGCCTGGCGCCAATACCACGTATGTGCGCTATCACACGGTCGACGGTGTCGACCCGGTTTGTCTCGACCTCGCCGCGTTCGTCGCCTGCAGGGGTCACCACGACCTCACGCAAGTTGCTACCGAGCTGCATCCGGTCTCGATCCGACATGGCGTGCGGGTCGATGGCGGAGTCACACCCATCTACCTCCTCGCCTTCGGGTTCGACATCGCCCCACGCGAGCAGTGGGTGTCTCCCCCTGTCCTGGCAATAGAGACGTTCCGCGGACTCGACGACCAGGACCTGAACCTCCACGCCGCCGATCTCACAACCACGCTGGGGCCCGGCGACAGCGCCCTGATCGCCATCTCGACCGATCCGAGCGCACGCGTCGACGGTGCACTCGAACGGCGCCGCAGCCACGAGCGAGAGGTGCTCGACGCGGCTCGAGCCGAGGACGAGGCCGGAGTTGCTCTCGCGCTCGCCGCCGATCAGTTCCTCGTGTCCCGAGGCACCGACGGAGCAGAGGGTTCGACCGTCATCGCCGGGTATCACTGGTTCGCCGACTGGGGCCGGGACACGATGATCTCGCTTCCGGGGCTCGCGCTCGCAACGGGCCGACATCGGGAAGCCACACAGATTCTCAGAACCTTCGCCCGCCACGTCGACCGGGGCATGATCCCCAACCACTTTCCAGAGGAAGGACCTCCCGAGTACAACACCGTCGATGGGGCCCTGTGGTTCGTCGAGGCGGTGAGGGCATACGACCGCACGGTCGAGGGCGACGATCTCGTCCGTGAACTCTTCCCGGTACTGGCCGACATCATCGAGTGGCACATGAAGGGGACACGGCACAGCATCCGGGTCGACGCCGACGACGGGCTTCTAGCGGCCGGTGGACCAGGGACTCAACTCACGTGGATGGACGCACGGGTCGATGGAGAAGAGATCACTCCCCGGATCGGCAAGCCGGTTGAAGTCAACGCCCTTTGGTATCAAGCACTTCGCACAATGAGCGCGTTTGCCGTGCCGGCCGACACGGATCCCTCACCCTACGAGGCGGCGGCCGACCGGGTCTCCGCTTCGTTTCACCGTTTCTGCAACCCCGAAACGGGCTACCTGTTCGATGTGATCGATGGACCTGGCGGAGCAGATCCGTCCCTGCGACCGAACCAGCTGTTCGCCGTCTCGCTCACGCACAGCCCCCTCGATTCCGAATGGCAACTGAAGGTCGTCGACGCGTGCACCGAGCATCTCCTCACCCCGATGGGACTGCGGACCCTGGCGCCGTTCGAGCCCGGCTACCGAGGTCGGTACGGTGGGAGCCCGGCCGAGCGCGACGGCGCCTACCACCAAGGCACCGTCTGGCCATGGCTGATCGGACCGTTCGTAGCAGCCCATCTACGCGTCCACCGAGACCGAGATGCCGTTCGCAACATGCTCACGCCGCTGATTGCCCACCTCCTGGATCGCGGCTCGGTCACGGAGTGTGCCGACGGAGATTCCCCGCACGATTCCCGGGCAGCCTTCGCCCAGGCGTGGAGCGTGGCCGAGCTGCTGCGAGTCTGGACACTGCTCGCACAGCACTCGAGCGAATAGTCTGAGCACATGGAAACCTGGAACGCGATCGCATCACGGCTCGACATCCGATCCTTCGAATCGAGGTCGATCTCGAAGGCCGACATCGACCAGATCCTCGAGGCGGCGCGTCGCACCCCCTCGTCTCGCAACAGCCAGCCCTGGGACTTCGTCGTGGTCACCGACAGAGCCGTCCTCCAGGAACTATCACGCGTCTGGCGCGGAGCCGGCCATGTTGCGAGATCTGCGGCAACGATCGCGCTCATTACCCCTGACGGGGACCGATCATCGGTGCAGTACGATCTTGGGCAAGCGACGATGAGCATCATGCTCGCAGCCGCGGATCTCGGCCTCGGAAGCGGTCACGCGCTGGTCGCCGATCATGCGCTCGCCGCCAAAGTCCTCCGCCTGCCACCCGATCGATCCTGCGCGTGGCTCATCCCCCTCGGCTACCCGTCGGACGGGCCGCTGCGACCGATCACACGTCCGAACCGACGTGCGTTCGACGACGTCGTCCATCGAGAGCACTGGTAGAACCATGTCGGTTCCCACACTCACCCTCTCAGGGGGCGTCGAGATCCCCGCCCTAGGGCTAGGCGTCTACCAGAGCAGACCCGGCCACACGACCAGGGACGCCGTCACCGCAGCGCTCGAGGCCGGCTACCGGCACATCGACACCGCCACCGTCTACCGCAACGAAGCCGATGTCGGCCAGGCGATCCGCGAAAGCAGCGTGCCACGCGACCAGATCTTCGTCACGACCAAGCTCTGGAACTCGAACCACGGATACGACCCCACGCTCCGTGCGTTCGATCGCAGCCTGGACCGATTTGGCTTCGAATACATCGACCTGTACCTCGTTCACTGGCCCGTTCCGGGAGAGCGACTCGACACCTGGCGGGCAATGGAACGCGTCTTCGCCGACGGGCGCGCACGCGCGATCGGTGTCAGCAACTACATGCCTCGACACCTCGAAGAACTGCTGGCGCACGCGACGGTTCAGCCGGCAGTGAACCAATTCGAGCTCAGCCCGTATCTGGCTCGCTGGAACCTGGTCGAGATGTGCCGCTCACATGACATCGCCGTAGAGACGTACAGCCCGCTCACGAAGGGGCACAAGCTCGGCGACAGGACCCTCGCCGATATCGGCGCGAAATACGACAAGTCTCCGGCACAGATACTGATCCGATGGGCACTCGATCACGGGTTCGTCGTCATTCCGAAGTCGGTACGCCCTGCCCGCATCCGGGAGAACATGGACGTGTTCGGCTTCTCGCTCGATACCAACGATCTCGCGACTCTCGATGCGCTCGACGAGGGACTGGTGACGGGTTGGGACCCTACGGACGCCCCTTGAGCATCGGAATCCTGACACCTCGCTCCTTGGCAACCTCGATCGCGCGCTCGTAGCCGGCGTCGGCGTGCCGCATCACACCCGTTCCCGGGTCGTTGGTGAGCATCAGTTCGAGCCTGCGAGCCGCCTCGTCGGTCCCGTCGGCCACGACCTGCGCGCCCGCATGGATCGACTTGCCGATGCCGACACCGCCACCGTGGTGCACGGCCACCCATGCTGCGCCGGACGAGACATTGAGGAGCGCGTTGAGGATCGGCCAATCGGCGATCGCATCAGAACCGTCCAACATCGCCTCGGTCTCCCTGTACGGTGAGGCGACGGACCCGGAATCGAGATGGTCACGCCCGATCACGATCGGAGCTTTCACCTTGCCCGATCGGACGAGCTCGTTGAACGCGAGCCCGGCTTTGGCCCGCTCTCCATAACCCAGCCAGCAAATCCGTGCGGGGAGCCCTTGGAACTGCACCTTCTCTCGAGCGAGTGCGAGCCACCGCTGGAGACCGGTGTTGTCGGGGAAGAGTTCCGCGATCGCCGCATCCGTAGCGGCGATATCGGCCGGATCGCCTGACAGAGCCACCCACCTGAACGGGCCCATCCCTTCACACATGAGCGGTCTGAGGTACGCGGGCATGAACCCGGGGTAGGCAAACGCATTCTCGAACCCGCCACTCACCGCTTCACCGCGAAGGTTGTTGCCGTAGTCGAACACCTCGGCACCTGTCCCCATGAACCCGACCATGGCTTCGCAGTGCCTTGCCATCGATGCTCGGGCGAGCCGTACATAGCGTTCGGGATCCGAGCTGCGCAGCTCCGCTGCGGCCGTCACGTCGTATCCGCTGGGGACGTAGCCGTTGAGAGGATCATGAGCCGACGTCTGGTCGGTCACGATATCGAAGTGGACTCCGCGTTTCAGGAGTTCCGGGAACACGTCCGCAGCATTGCCCTGCACGCCTATCGAGAGGGCCCTCCCTTCGGCCTTGGCCGCCATTGCCATGTCGATTGCCTCGTCCAGGTCTGCTGCACTTGCATCCAGGTAGCCGGTTTCGATTCGTCGAGTGATCCGTCCCGGGTCGACCTCGACAACCACGGAGACACCTTCGTTCATCGTGACGGCGAGCGGCTGCGCGCCACCCATTCCACCCAGGCCCGCGGTGAGCGTCACGGTCCCTTCCAACGACCCTCCGAATCGCTGCTCGGCGATCGCGAGGAACGTCTGATATGTGCCCTGGAGAATCCCCTGGGTACCGATGTAGATCCAGGAGCCCGCGGTCATCTGGCCATACATGATGAGGCCCTTCGCCTCGAGTTCCCAGAACTGCTCCCAGGTCGCCCAGTCGGGCACGAGAAGGCTGTTGGCGATCAGCACCCTCGGAGCCATCTCATGAGTCCTGAACACACCGACGGGTTTGCCGGATTGAATCAACAAGGTCTCATCACCTTCGAGCGCTTCGAGACTCGCGACGATCGCGTCGAACGCCTCCCAGGTGCGGGCCGCTTTGCCTCGTCCGCCGTAGACGACCAACTCGGCGGGGTTCTCGGCGACATCCGGATCGAGGTTGTTCATCAGACAGCGCAGTGCCGCCTCCTGGAGCCACCCCTTCGTGTGCAGTGTGGAGCCCCTCGGGGCCCGAATCTCTCTGGCCATGATTCCTCCTGTGGTGAGGCTAACGCGCCTCGATCATCTGGTACCTTCTCCTCATGCCAGAGATCACCGTCAGCCAGACAGGTTCGGACCTGTTTACGGTGACCGTCAACGACGGCACGAGCGCGACCGTCCACACTGTGCGGCTCTCGGAAGCCGACCATCGACGAATCGCCCCTGGGACGGACGGCGCACGACTCGTCGAGGAGTCCTTCCGGTTCCTGCTCGAACGGGAGCCCAAGGAATCGATCCTCCGAACGTTCGACCTGACGGTCATCCGCAGATACTTCCCCGAGTACGACGAAGAGATTCGCTCCAGAGTCAGCTGAGCAGCGTTCCTGTCTGGATCAACTCCGCGACCGCCTCGATCTCGATACCGGGTGGTCGATCACCCGACATCGGTGGCACCACTGCGCGGATCTTGCCGATCGCCCCGGCAACGGCCGGAGACGGCTTCAGTGGTCCTCGTAGATCGACGCCCCGGGCGGCGCAGATGAGTTCGACGGCGAGGACCAGAGTCACGTTGTCGAGCACCTGGGTGAGTTTGCGGGCCGCGCCCCAGCCCATCGACACGTGGTCCTCTTGCGATCCGGATGTCGGAATCGACTCGACCGACGCGGGATGCGATAGGACCCTGTTCTCCGCAACGAGCGCAGCCGCCGTGTATTGAGCGAGCATATACCCGGAGTCGACCCCGGGGCGTACCGCGAGGAAGGCGGGGAGTCCCGATGATCGCTCGGGATCGAGCAGCCGATCGGTACGTCGCTCAGAGATCGATGACAGCTCCGTGATGGCGAGCGCCATCACGTCGAGGGCGATGGCGAGCGGCTGACCGTGGAAGTTCCCTCCTGATACGATCTCGCCGGTCTCAGGGAGGACGATCGGGTTGTCGACCACCGACCCCAGTTCCCTCACAAATACCTCACGTGCATAGGTGAGCGCGTCAGCGACGGCACCGTGGACCTGAGGGGCACAACGAAGGCTGTACGCGTCCTGTACCGCATGGGTGAAGTCGTCCCTGTGGCTGGCAACGATCTCGGACCCATCGAGGAGCGCTGCGATACGACCGGCCGACGCAATCTGTCCCGGATGCGGCCGTAGCGCATGGATCTCCGGTCGGAACGGCCGGGCGCTGCCGAGCAGCCCCTCGACAGACAGGGCACACGCGAGGTCGGCCGTGTCGACGAGCCGCTCGGATCTCGCCAGGCTCAAGACGCCCTGGGCAAGCATGCCCTCGGTTCCGTTGAGCAGGCTCAAACCCTCCTTCGGTTCGAGGTGGATCGGCTCGAGGCTGTTCTCGGCCAGCACTTCGGAGGCAGGTCGTACACGACCTTCCACCGAGAGCAGACCCTCTCCTATCAAGGGCAGGGCCAGGTGCGCAAACGGGGCGAGATCGCCCGATGCTCCCACCGATCCCTGGGAAGGAACAACCGGTAGCAGGTTCCGATTGAGGAACTCGACGTACCGTTCGACGAGCACGGGTCGCACCCCTGAGTGCCCCTGCGAAAGCGTCCTTGCACGCAACAGCAGCATGGCGCGCACAACCTCATCCGGAAGGGGATCACCGACACCTGCCGCGTGACTCCTCAGAAGATGAACCTGCAGCTCTCCTGTCTCCTGCCGGCCGATCGGAGTATTGGCGAGAGCCCCGAATCCCGTAGTCACCCCGTAGACCGTCCGGCCCTCTTCGATGACCTGCTCGATGAGTCGACGGGCGGGCGCCATGCGCTCGTACACCGAAGGCGCCATTTCGACCTGCTCATGTCGAAGTGCTACCGCCACCACGTCCTCCGGGCGCAGCGGCCCGCCATCGATGAACACCCGATCTCCTCGCTTCGGCCCCTCCAGGCTACCCACCGAATCGCGACACGAGCGCCCCTGAAAGGGCACCCTCTTGCCGGGAGTAGTGTGAGTAGCGAGAAAGGGATCAACATGCAGGTACGGGACCTTCAGGCGGAAGCCCGCAAACGACTCCAACCGCTCGAGGAGGCGGCAGCAACGCTCCGGGAGGCGGTCGCTGCCCCGGAGGCCGATCGTTTCGACAAGCTTGCAGGCGCACTCGTACGTGCGTCGACAGCGCTCGCGCTGCACGTCGCGCTCACCGAAGGACCTGAGGGCACCCATGCGGAGCTTCTTGCCGCGGCTCCACGCCTCTCGAACGACATCCGGCTGTTGGCAAAGGATCATGCCTTCATGGAGTGTCTCATCGAGACGACCGGTCTCGCCCTTCAGACGGACACCCCCGATCAGCAGGCCGTCGGCGAGCATGTCAACCGACTCCTCGAACGTATCGCGAGGCATCGCCTTCGCGATACCGAGATGGTGTACGAGGCGTATCAGGTAGACATCGGCGGCCAGGCGTGACCGACGCCGGTTTCCAGATCCTCGATCATTCCGGCGCGCTCATAGGACCCGACCCGAAGATCCCCGTAGACATCATGACGGAGATGTACCGTCGCATGGTCGAGTCGCGCCTATTCGACCGCAAGGTCGTGTCACTCCAGCGACAGGGCCGCATGGGCACCTATCCGCCGCTGGAAGGCGAGGAGGCTGCACAAGTTGCCTCCGCGATGGCACTCGCCGAGCACGACTGGGTGTATCCGAGCTACCGGGAGCACGGCGTGCAGATCGCCCGTGGTGTCCCACTCGAGGTGCTGCTCACCTACTGGCGCGGTCTGCCCAACGTCGACTGGAACCCCTACCAATTCCGGATGCAGATGGATGCGGTTCCGATCGCGTCACACCTCCCCCACTCGGTGGGTCATGCCTACCAAGCGCGGCGCAATGGATCCGACGAGGTGGTGATCGCCTACTTCGGCGATGGATCCACCTCAGAGTCCGACTTCCACGCCGCACTGAACCCTGCGGGCGTATGGAAGACGGCAAACGTGTTCTTCTGCCGCAACAACCACTACGCGATCTCCGTCCCGCTCGAACGCCAGACGGCGTCGCAGACCATCGCCGACAAGGCCCTCGCGTACGGCATCCACGGAATGCGAGTCGATGGCATGGATCCGTTCGCGGTGTACGTGGCCACCGAGGAGGCAGTTCGAAGAGCCAGGACAGGAGAGGGACCAACCCTCATCGAAGCGGTCACCTACCGATTCGGTCCTCACGGCACCGCCGACGATCCGCACCGCTACCGCTCGGAAGACGAGGAACGCGAGTGGAGGACGAAGGATCCCATTGCACGCCTCCGCACGTACCTGACCAGTCATGACCACTGGGACGAGGAGCGCGAGGCGGCACTCGTCGCCGACATAGAGGCTCACCTCGACGAGGCAGTCTCAACCGTCGAAGCGATCGAGCCACCGGGCCGCGACGACATCATTCGCCAGGCATACACGCGGATTCCTCAGCTCCTCGTTGATGAACTCCACGGAGTGCAACGGAGCGCAGGCGAGACTGAAACGGCATTTGACGAGGCCGAGGTGTGGCCCAAGGCCCAGGTGAGCCTCCCCGATGGCCCGACGCAATCATGGACGATGGCCGAAGCCCTCAACGCGGCACTCGATCAGGCGCTCGACGCAGACCCCGCCGTGATCGTGCTGGGTGAGGACGTTGGCATAGCCGGAGGCGTGTTCAGGATCACCGACCATCTTCAGGAACGGTACGGGCCCGAGAGGGTGCTCGATACTCCGCTCAACGAGTCGACGATCGTTGGAGCGGCGATCGGCATGGCGGTCGCTGGTGGCCGTCCGATCGCAGAGATCCAGTTCGATGGTTTCGTGTACCCAGCCTTCGACCAGATCGTCTCCCACCTCGGTCGCATGCGGTTCAGAACGAGAGGACATGTATCCCTTCCCGTGGTCGTCCGGTTCCCGAGCGGAGGAGGCATCGGGGCCCCTGAGCACCACGGCGAAAGCCCCGAGGCGTACTTCGTTCATACTCCCGGTCTGGTGGTCGTCATGCCATCCACCCCGGTCGACGCGAAGGGACTCCTCACGTCGGCGATCCAATCGAACGATCCGGTCATCTTCCTCGAACCGAAGGTGCTGTACCGGGCAGAACGTGAGGACGTCCCCGTCGATCCATTCACGATCCCCTTGGGGAAGGCGCGCGTCCGGCGCTCAGGCAGCGACGTCACGATCGTCACCTACGGGGGCATGGTTCCGGTCGCCCTCCAGGCTGCTACGTCGGCCGAAGATGAAGGCGTCTCTGCCGAGGTCATCGACCTGCGGACGCTGTTCCCGTGGGACACCGAGACCGTGATGTCTTCGGTCGAGAAGACCGGGCGGCTCGTACTCGTTCAGGAAGCACCGCGAACCCTCGGGCCACTGGCCGAGGTATCCGCCTATGTCGCCGAACGAGGTGCCTACCTTCTGGAGGCGCCGATCACGCGCGTGGCCGGATTCGACGCCCCCCTCCCGATGGCCCTCCTCGAGCGATACGCGCTGGTAGACGCTCAACGGGTCCTCGCCGCCATCCGATCGGTGACGCAATAGGGCGGGCTTCGCCCGCCCGGCCGACAGCCGACATCGGCACGATCAGCCACGACTCGACCTCGGCCGCGTTCTGGATTGCCGATAGCTGAGAGCCGCCGGCTTCGAACTACTCTTGCAGACCATGTCGATCGTCGCCGTCATCGGCTCCTCACAGACCCAACCGGGCGACAGGGACTACCAAGACGCGGTCCGTCTCGGACGATCGCTCGCAGCAGCGGGCCTCACCGTGGCGAGCGGCGGGTACGGCGGCTTGATGGAGGCCGTTTCGGAGGGAGCCGCTACGGCCGGCGGTGCGGTCATAGGGGTCACCGCGCCCGACGTGTTTCCCGGGAGGGTTGGTGTCAACCAGTTCGTCACGGATGAGCGTCCCGCAGACACCCTCACCGAACGCATCCACCAGCTGATCCACCACTCCGACGGAGTCATCGCTCTCCCCGGAAGCATCGGCACGCTCACCGAGCTCATGTCTGCCTGGAATGTTGCATACGTCGCACCGTTCAGCGGTCGGGCACCCAAACCGATCGTCACCGTCGGGCCGCTGTGGGCGGAGATTGTCCCGTTCATCGCCGAGCGCCTCTCCACCAACGGAGATCTGGTGCGCTGTGTGGATTCGGTCGATGGCGCGGCAGATCTGATGATCGCCCTGTTGCCGGGAGGCGAGCGCGGGTAGGCTGATCTGCAGCAGGGAGTTGACCACATGGGGATCAGACTTCGGGGAAGACATCGAGCGAGGGCCCGGCACTGCAAAGACGGCGAACATGACTTCGCCGAGCCGGTCTCCGTCGGAAGCGGCCTCCTGCGTAGCGTCTGCGAAACCTGCGGTGAGGTCTCCATCGATCTTCGAGCGGTCGAAGAGCCTACGGAACGCCGCCTCTTTGTGGACATCAACGACGGAAGACATCTCGGGCGAAGAAGAGCCGACACCAGCCATTGATGTTCGACCGAGCCATCCTCGACAATGATCCTCTCCGACGCTCACTCCTTCTCGACTTCCTTTCGGCTGCGCTCCAGGCAGCCGACCCTGCTCAGGCGGTAGCGAGATCGCTTCATCGAGACGGATGCTGGCTGACGGTCGCAGGTCAGAGGATCGATCTCACATCTACCCGGCGAGTCGTGATCATCGCCCTCGGCAAGGCATCACCTGCGATGGGGCGCGCAGCCTGGGATGTTCTCGATGGCACCGACCGCCGCCTTCTCGTCATTTCCGACCATCCTGAGTCCCTGCCGACCGGCGCTTCATTCGTGTGGGCCGGTCACCCACTGCCAACTGTGGAAAGCGAACAAGGCGCCGCGATGGCGCTCGAACTCGCGAAGGACGCCGGCGTCGACGACCTGGTGCTCTGCCTGATCTCGGGTGGCGGCTCAGCCCTCGCCGAGCTACCCGCACAAGGCCTGACACTCCACGACCTTCGCGCTGTCGGGCGTGCCTTGCTCGAAGGAGGAGTTGCCATCGAGCCGGCAAACATCGTTCGACGGCACCTCTCTGCGTTCAAGGGTGGCAGGCTCGCCGAAGCGACGGCACCCGCGCGCATGGTCACGCTCGTCCTGTCGGATGTCACTGGCAATCCGCTGTCATCGATCGCCTCCGGTCCAACGGTTGCCGATAGCTCGACGTTTGCGGATGCGCTCGATGTCCTCACCGAGCACCACCTCCTCGACAAGATCCCCGACTCGGTCCGGGTCCATCTCGAGAGAGGGGCGAACGGACGCATCCCCGACACCGCGAAGTCGGTTCCGCCGAACGTCATCACGACGGTCATCGGAGACCTCGCCGCATCGGTAGGAGCGCTCAGACGATCTGCGGAAGAAGCCGGGGTTCCTACAACGGTCGCAACAACCACACTGTCAGGCGAGGCCGCCCCAACAGCCGTACGGTGTGTGGAATCGTCGGGCACAGGTCTCACGGTCTTCGCAGGAGAGACGACTGTCACCGTCCGTGGCCACGGGTCCGGCGGCCGGAATCAGGAGGGGGCACTCGCGGCGGCCGAGACGCTCGAGGCACGCCCGGCTACCGTTTTCGCTGCGTTCGCCACCGACGGCATCGACGGACCAACCGGAGCAGCAGGGGCGATCGTCGACGGTGAGACGGTCGGACGAGGCCGGGCTCTCGGACTCGACATTCGCGATTACCTGATGCGCAACGACTCCAATCGCTTCCTTCGGGAGACGGGAGACCTGCTGATCACAGGTCCAACCGGCACCAACGTCGGAGACATCTGGCTGGTTCTTCGGGAAGCGCCGAGGGTCGATCGGCAGGATGACACCGTACAATCCGAGATCGTATGAGTGACATGTACCTGGGCGGCGCACTCGCCGCAGCCAAAGCACAGCCCGACCAACCGATCAACTACGAGAGCCACCGGTTCACGACCCACGGTGTCATCGTCGGCATGACCGGATCGGGCAAGACGGGTCTTGGAATCATCGCCCTCGAGGAGGCACTGCTGGCAGGAATCCCGGCCCTCATCATCGACCCCAAAGGGGACATGGGCAACCTCCTGCTGACATTTCCCGACCTCCAGCCCTCGGACTTCCGGCCATGGGTCGATGAGGGCGAGGCGTCGCGAAAGGGTGAGAGTCTGGACGCGTACGCGGCCGACACAGCCACACTCTGGAAGAACGGTCTGGCAAGCTGGAACATCGACGGCTCCCGAATCGGGCAGCTTCGCGGCGGAGCCGACTTCACCATCTATACACCCGGTTCGGACTCGGGCGTCCCTCTAGACATCGTCGGATCGCTGGCAGCCCCGGACATCGACTGGTCGACCGATGCCGAGACGGCACGTGACGAGATCGAAGGGTTCGTGTCGTCGCTGCTCGTGCTCGCCGGCATCACCGCCGATCCGATCTCCTCTCGAGAGCACATCCTGCTGTCGAACCTCATCGAGACTTCGTGGCAGGCCGGTCGCGACCTCGACCTCGCCTCGCTGATCGGACAGGTGCAGTCTCCTCCCCTTCGCAAACTGGGAGTGTTCGAACTCGACACGTTCTTCCCGCCAAAGGACCGCACCAAGCTGGCGATGCGCCTCAACGGGCTCATCGCGTCGCCGTCCTTCGCGTCGTGGATTCATGGCGCACCGTTGGATCCCCAGTCGCTGCTGTTCGGGCCGGATGGAAGACCGAGAGCGGCCATCATCTACCTCCAGCACCTCACCGACCAGGAGCGGCAGTTCATCGTCACCCTGCTGCTGTCCAAGATGGTCACCTGGATCCGCAGCCAGCCCGGAACCTCGGAACTCCGCACACTCATCTACATGGACGAGGTGTTCGGCTTCGCCCCGCCGACGGCCGAACCCCCTTCCAAGAGGCCGATCCTCACCATCCTCAAGCAGGCGAGAGCACACGGTGTCGGCATGTTGCTCTCGACCCAGAACCCCGTCGATCTCGACTACAAGGCCATGTCGAACGCAGGAACCTGGATGATCGGGCGGCTCCAGACCGAACGAGACAAGGCTCGAATTCTCGAAGGACTGAAGTCGTCATCGGGGGCAGTCGACACCGGCAAGCTCAGCACGATGATCGGCGATCTCGACAAGCGGCAGTTTGTTCTGCACAGCACCTCCGAGAAGGAGCCTGTCCTCTTCGGGACTCGTTGGGCTATGTCGTACCTGCGAGGTCCCCTCACCCGATCGGAAGTCGCGACGCTCACCAAAGACGCTCCGGAACGTAGACAGGCCTCAAAGCCGGCCTCCCCAATGCTCGCCGACAACGAGACGATCGTTGCACCAAAGGTCGCGTCCCTTCTGCCTACCTACTACCTGGATCCGGCGGCGAAGTGGGCGTCATCAGTCGGAGCAGTACCTACCGGCACCACCTTCGAAGCGGCGCTCGCCGTAAGAGTCAAAATGCTCTACGACGACGTACACGCGGGCGTCAACCATCAGGAGGAATGGGAAACCGTTCTGCACCCGCTGACGAACCCGCCCGACTTCGACGCCGCGATCACGGTCGATTACGACGAGCGCGACCTCAAGCCGGACGCACCCGCCGAGGCGACCTATACGCTCCCCGACGCGCCTATCGACGCAGCGTCGTTCTTCAAGACGGCCGAGTCGTCGCTCAAGAAGTGGGTCGTGATGAACCGGAAGGTCGAAGTCCTGAAGAACGCTTCACTCAAGCTCTACTCGCGTGTAGGTGAGCAGCAGTCCGATTTCGCGGCCCGCTGCAAGGAGGTTGCAGAAGACGCCGCGGATGCCGACCTGGCAACGCTGAAGGAGCGATACAAGACGCGCATCGATCGGGTCAAGGATCAACTCGCGTTGGCCGAGCGACGTGTTCGCGAGTTGGAGGTCGACACGCAGGCCCACCGACAGCAAGAGCTCGTGGCCGGCGCCGGAGAACTGCTGTCGGTCTTCCTCGGTGGCAAGCGCAGATCACGAAGCCTTTCGGGAGTCGCGTCTCGCAGGTCGCAGACCGTGAGAACACAGGAGCGACTCCGCAGCGCCCAGGACAAGTACACGGACAAGACGCAGGAACTGGACGACCTCGAAGCAGACCTGGCCACCGACGTCACCGAGATCACCTCGAAGTGGGACGAGAAGGCTGCCGAGATCGAAACGATCGAGATCGGGTTGGAACAAACCGACGTCAGTATCGACGAGGTCGCACTCGTCTGGATACCGAAATAGGGCTCGCTGCGCTCGCCAGCCGCCAGTCTTCAGTCGTGGGTCTTCAGTTGTCGGTAAGAGCGCGGCCTGAACGCGTACGAAGACCGCAGGGCGCGCGCTCCTACCGAGAACTGACAACCGAGAACGCAGCTCGCCCCTACTGATCCGAGCCGAGGAGGGCCCAGAGGACGTCACGGATCGACAGGATGCCCAGAAGCTCACCGTCTTCCATGACGGGAAGGTGCCGGTAGCCAGTCTCGAGAAGCCATCGTGCGGCCTCGGTGACCGTCACCTCCGGGGTGAACACGTCAGGATCCGATGTCATCCAATCCTCGACAACTTCCAGTTTCGGGTCGGTCCCTTCGGACGCTGCCCGCACGATGTCGCGCTCAGTGATGATGCCGGCGAGTTCGCGTCCCTGGACGACCCCGATCGACCCTACGCCGGTCGACTCCATGGCCGCGGATGCGTCCTGGAGGGTGGTTTCCGGACCGCAGACCTCCGCGCGACCCCCAACCATCGACCTGAGTTTCACTCGACACCTCCTCATGGAAGCGTAGCGTGATCACACGGCCCTGCCGACCGCCTCTTTGAACCAGGGAAGCGTGCGCACCAGCCCTTCTCGGAGCCCTATCTCAGGACTCCACCCAAGCTTGGCTCGCGCAAGACTGACATCCGGACACCTGACTCCCGGGTCGTCTTCAGGTCTCGGTTGCGGGTCGAACCCTGGATGATTGCCGACCACATCCTGAATCAGCTCTCCGAGCTCCCTGATCGACACCGCCTCGGGCATTCCCAGATTCACCGGCCCGACGAGATCACTCGTGAGTAACAGCACGATCCCCTCGATCAGGTCGTCCACGTAGCAGAGCGACCTGGTTTGCGACCCATCTCCATGGACAGGAAGTGGCTCGTTGCGAAGCGCAGCAGTGAAGAAGGCTGGTACTGCCCTGCCGTCATCGATGCGCATTCCGGGACCATATGTGTTGAAGATCCTCGCAATCCGTACTTCGAGACCGTGCTCGCGGTGATAGGCGAGGGTCATCGCCTCTGCGAAACGTTTGGCCTCGTCGTACACCCCCCGCGGGCCAACCGGGTTGACGTTGCCCCAGTACGTCTCCGGTTGGGGGTTGACGGCGGGATCCCCGTACACCTCACTCGTCGATGCAAGAAGCAAGCGTGCAGCCTTGGCTCTCGCCAGCCCGAGCGCTTTGTGCGTGCCAAGCGAACCCACCTTCAGAGTCTGGATGGGCCATCGCAGGTAGTCGATTGGCGATGCCGGCGATGCGAAGTGGATGACATAGTCAACAGGACCGGTGACATGCAGGTAGTTGGTCACGTCGTAGTGCAGGAACGTGAATCCCTCCGTACCGAAGAGCGAAGCGACGTTCGCTTCTCTCCCCGTGATGAGGTTGTCGACGACCGTCACCCTGGCGCCACCCGCGACCAGGCGTCGAGTCAGGTGTGATCCAAGAAACCCCGCGCCCCCGAGCACGACTGCGTGCGTGCCTTCGACCACCCGGTTACCGCCGGCCCGGCTCGGCGAGAGCGGCCAGCACATCCCTGATGCTGAGGATCGAGACGAGCTTGCCGTCGTCGGTCACCGGCAAGTGCCGCTGGCCGCGTTCAAGCAGATGAAGTGCCGCCTCGTCGACCGCCATGTCGGCCTCATAGGTCATGACCGGGTTGCTCATCCAAGTCGACACGGTCTCGGTGTGCATATCGACATCGGCCGTGACGGCACGGAGGATGTCGCGTTCGGTGATGATGCCGACCAGCTCGCCACTCCTGACGACTCCGACGGAGCCCACCTCGGCCGCATGCATCGTGCGAGCGGCGTCGCTCAATGAGAGGTCCGGACCGCAGGTATGCGCGTGGCCTCCGATGAGGTCTTGGAGTTCCATCTCACCACAAGCCTAGAGGGCCACGCTTCGCTCGGCCCGCTTTCGGTTCTGGGTTTTCGGTACTCGGTAGGGCACACGCCCTACGGTCTCCCGGCGCGCCGTGTCGCGTTCTCACCGACAACTGACAACTCACGACCGAAGACCACGAGCGAAGCTCGCCTAGACCAGATCCTGCTCCCTGATGCCGAACGACGGATGGCGAAGCCTGCACAGCGCAAGCTTCTCGAGTTGACGGATCCGCTCACGAGTGAGGTTGAACTCGTCGCCGATCTCCTCGAGGGTACGCGGGACACCATCGTAGAACCCGTAGCGCAGCGCGAGGATCCGGCCCTCCCGTTCGGGGAGCCGCTCGATGGACACCCGCAGGCTCTGTGCGACATCCATCTCCTCGGTGATCTGCACCGGGTCGGTGGCCTCCTCATCCTCGATGAAATCACCGAGTTGTGCCCCATCCTCTCCGACGGGCTGCTCCAGCGAAACGGTGTCTGCAACACCGAGCGCCAGTTCGACCTTGTCGACGGTGACACCGGCCTCCTCAGCAATCTCATCCGGCTTCGGATCCCGTCCCAGTTCCGCTTTCAGGCTGGCCTGCGCGGCGCGCACTGCGGCGAGCGTGTCGTGGAGATGGACTGGAATTCGGACCGTCCTCGACTTGTCGGCGATCGCGCGGGTGATCGCCTGACGAATCCACCATGTTGCATAGGTCGAGAACTTGAAACCCTTGCGCCAATCGAACTTCTCAACCGCCCTGATCAGGCCGAGGTTGCCCTCCTGGATGAGATCCAGAAAATCGATCCCCGACGTGTTCGCGTACCGCCTCGCGTTGGCGACCACCAATCTGAGGTTTGCGGTGAGGAAGGCGTCCTTGGCTTCGCGCCCGAGACGCTCTTTACGCCGCAGCTCGATCTCTTCCTTCTTGGAGCCGAAAGCACCTTCTTCGAGCTTCTCGGCGGCGTCCTCGCCACTCTCGATCTTCTGAGCGAGCTCAACTTCCTGTTCTGCGGTCAGCAAGTCGTACTCGCCGATCGCGGTCAGGTACTGACTGACGAGATCGGTCGTCAGTCTGCCTCGTTCATCTGTGAGCTTGCTTCGACGTTCCCTGCGAGCCCGGTCGGGTGCCGGCTTGCCGTTGGGACGCGTCTGGTTGATCGATGCCATCTGGGGTTTGTCCTCCGTCATTTTGGGGTTCGGTACGGTTGGGACGGCCGCACACGCACGCCGATCACTATGACACAGATCAGGTGTTGTGTGAACCCCCTTTTCGGCGCCGACACGTGTCCCGAGGTCCCCGAGACGATAATGGAATCATGCCCGCCAACCTCACCCCCGACTACAAATCGGCCGAGGCGGCGTACCGACGAAGCCGCGACCCGGAGGAGCGGCTGGCCGCGCTCAAGGAGATGTTCAGGACGGTGCCGAAACACAAAGGCACGGAGCATCTCAGAGCCGACATCAAGACCCGCATCAAGGAGCTGACCGATGAGCTTGCAGGGCCGCGCAAGGGAGGGACCAGGGGCGAACCTCCCACAGTCATTCGACCAGACGGGGCTGCCCAGGTAGCGCTGCTCGGCCCACCCAACTCCGGCAAGTCACTTCTGCACGAACGGCTGACCGGCTCCCATACGCAGTCGGGGCCCTACCCGTTCACCACCCACTATCCACACCCGGGCATGCTCCCCTACGAGGACATCGCATTCCAGCTCATCGACCTTCCTCCTGTGGCCGTCGACCATCCGATCCCCTGGCTGGCAAACGCTCTGCAGCCTGCCGACGCCTGCCTGCTGGTGGTGGATGTGTCTACGGCTGGGTGCGTCGAGCGGGTCGAGTCGCTCCACGACTCGCTCGCGTCGCGCAAGGTCAGCCTGGTGGGTGCAGGGGATCGACCCGAGGTTGACAACGACCCCTTCGCGATCGCATTGCCAACCCTCCTCGTGGCAACAAAGGCCGATCGTGCATCGAGATGTGAGGAGTCGGCGCAGGTGCTCGAGGAACTTCTGGGACTCGACTACCCGGCGGTCGCCGTGTCGGCGACGGAGGGAATGGGTCTCGAGTCCATAGGACGGTGGCTCTTCGAGCGTCTCGGCATCGTTCGTATCTACACAAAGGCCCCAGGCAAGCCCCCCGACATGCACCGGCCCTACACGATTCGCACCGGAGACACCGTCGAGGACGTCGCTGCGATGGTGCACAAGGACCTCGCTCGAACCCTGAAGTTCGCCCGCATTTGGGGATCGGCCACGTTCGACGGGCAACAGGTCGGACGGGAACACAAGCTCCTCGATGGTGACGTGGTGGAGCTGCATTCGTAGGTTGTCGGTCATGGGTTTTCGGTTTTCGGCAAGACAATCGCTCCAAGGTCCCGGGAAGCGGGGCACGGCGAGCGGAGCGAGCCTTCCTACCGACGACTGATAACCGAAGACCGAGAACCGAGCTAGCGTCGGTTCGTGGCCAATCGTCTCGAACTGGAAACGAGCCCGTACCTGCTCCAGCACGCAGACAACCCTGTCGACTGGCACCCGTGGGGTGAAGAGGCGTTCCGAATCGCCGCCGAGCGCGACCGTCCCGTCCTCTTGTCCGTCGGGTATTCGTCGTGTCACTGGTGTCACGTCATGGCCCACGAATCCTTCGAAGACCCCGCTACGGCAGCACTGATGAACGACCTGTTCGTCAACGTGAAAGTCGACAGGGAGGAGCGGCCCGACGTCGACGCCGCCTACATGGCCGTGCTCCAAGCGACGACCGGTCGGGGCGGATGGCCGATGACCGTGTTCCTCACACCAGACCGCAGACCGTTCTTCGCGGGCACCTACTTCCCGGCGATCGCCCACCAGGGGATGCCCTCGTTCCAGACCGTGCTCGTCGCCGTCGCCGACGCGTGGGAACATCGTCGAAACGAACTGACAACGACGGCGACTCGCCTGGCCGAAGCCGTCGGCAGAAAGATCCCCGGAGAACGCACACTCCCAGGTCTGGACTTCGTGAACGAGGCGGTACGCACGATCGCCCGCCAGTTCGATCCGATCAGCGGTGGGTTCGGATCGGCTCCGAAGTTCCCCCAGGAACCGGTACTCGAGCTGCTGCTTCGTGTCGGCAGCATCGATGCGCTCGATATGGCGAGGACGACGCTCAGCGCGATGTCGACGGGGGGAATACGGGACCACGTCGGAGGCGGGTTCGCCCGCTACTCGGTCGATCGCTCGTGGACCATCCCCCACTTCGAGAAGATGCTGTACACGAACGCGCAGCTCGCACGAATCTACCTCCGTGCAGGCCAGGCCCTTCGGGAGCCGGCGTTCACAGAGGTGGCGCTCGACACACTCGCCTACCTCCTGCACGGCCTCCGTCTCCCCACCGGCGCTTTCGCCTCGGCGGAAGACGCCGATTCGGAGGGAGCGGAGGGAACGTTCTATCTGTGGGACCTCGCCGAGATCGTGGACACGGTCGGACCCGAACTCGCCCCACTCGCACTCGCAACCTTCGGGGTGGCGGAAGGAGGCAACTTCGAAGGCCGCACCCATTTGAACGTCGCCGACGAGCACGCCGGCGATGACCTTGGGATCGACCGCCCAACGGCGCGAATCATGCTGACGGAGATCCGACGAAGGCTCCGGAATCGCCGCTCGACGCGCCCTCGTCCTGGACTCGACGACAAGGTCATCACCTCCTGGAACGGACTCGCCATCCGAGCACTCGCGGAGGCCGGCGCTGTCGTTGCCGATCCAAGGCTCACCCACGCGGCAGCAGAGGCAGCGTTGTTCATCCGAGACTCGATGGTGGTGTCCGGCAGGTTGATGAGGAGCAGGAGGCAGGGTCGCGTGAGTGGCCCGGGGTTCGCCGACGACTACGCCTCATTCGCCCTCGCCCTGTTCGCCCTCTATCAGGCAACCGGCGACGTCGACTGGTACCGAGAGGCAGTACGCCTCACCGACAGCCTCATCGAGCTGTTCGACGATCCCGATGGTGGGTTCTTCACCTCCGGGGCCGACGCCGAGGCACCGCTGGCCCGAACGAAGGATTTCACGGACTCGCCGATGCCCTCCGCGAACTCACTCGCAGCCGAGGCGCTGCTCATCGCATCGATGTTCACCGGAAGATCCGATCTCCGTTCACGATTCGAAGAGACCGTGCAGGCCGCGATGCCGATCTCGCGGGTATCGCCGATGGCGGCCGGTCATCTGCTCGGAGTCTTGCACACGGCTCTCGACGATCCGCGAGAGGTTGCGATCGCCGGGCCCGATGCACCCCGGCTCGCGTCCATCGTGTGGGAGGAGTTCCGGCCAGGTGTCGTCGTCGCTGTCGACACGGACGGTACCGGCGGCTTGACCGTACCGCTCCTCGAGGGACGCTGGTCCGATCAAACACTCGCCTACGTGTGTCGAGGGTTCGTCTGCGATCTACCTGTTTCGGATCCGGAAGGACTCAGGACGCGTCTGGGATCCTCGGAGAGCACCTCGGCGGAGAACACCACGTAGGTCACCCACAAGACGTCGGCGAGGATCAGGTGCACGATCTGGAGCCATAACGGCGTGTGCAGGAGGACGTTCGTCAATCCGGCGATGAATTGGAGAGTGACCAGCCCCATGATGATCCGCCCTGTGGTGCGGTCTGCCCCGATGCTTCGAGCGATCCAGAACAGGACAAGGCCAACGGCGATCGCGATCAACGGATGCGCGACTCTGAGCCGTGTCAGGAAGTGCTCGGCCGAGTCCAGGCTCTCCGCGAGACTCGATGCAATCGAATCAGATGGGAACAGCGTGTCGGCGAGGGCGGTCACGCCACCCGACGCGGCGATCACGACAACCCCGATTCCCCCGCCGATGAGCAACCATCCTCGGCCCCGCTCCCAGCGGGATCGCGGCGCGTCGCCCACCCAGCGCGCCGTGAGCGTCAGCGATGCGAGCAGGGCCAGGGTGGAGATCAAGTGGACCGGGACGGCAACCGTGCGTGCCACCGACACGTTCAGCGCGACCCACTCGAAAAGTACGAGGACGGCGCCAAGTCCCGCCTCGACCAGCACGAACACACCTGCCAGCGTTGCGGTCGTCCTGACCCGATCTCCTCGCGGGTAGCTCTGGAACACCTTCCAGATCAAGACCGCCACCAGGATCAGTGCGATCCCGCTGGTGATCCGATGGGTGAATTCGATCAACCGGGCGCCGTGGATCTCGCTGGGGATGATCTGCCCGTTGCAAGCGGGCCAGTGAGGACCGCAGCCTGCCCCTGACTCGGTTGCCCGAACGACCGAGCCGAACGCGATGACCGCGATGTTGAACACGACGGCCGCCCAAGCGAGTTTCGCGAGGCGTGACATGCGGGCGAGGATAGAAGCTTCTCCCCCGCGGATACACTCACGACCGTGATCTACGAAAGCGCGCTCGACACGATCGGCAACACCCCGCTCGTTCGTCTGTCCCGCATCCACCCGTCAGGCAATCTCATCGTAAAGGTCGAGTACCTCAACCCGGGCGGATCGGTGAAGGAACGCATCGCCATCACGATGATCGACAGAGCCGAACAGCTCGGCCTTCTCGAACCCGGAGGCACGATCGTCGAACCGACCAGCGGCAACACGGGTGTCGGTCTCGCGATCGTCGCCGCGGTCCGCGGCTACAACGTGATCTTCACCGTGCCGGACAAGGTCTCCAAGGAGAAGCGGGACCTCCTTCGAGCGTACGGAGCCGACGTGATCGTTACCCCCACGGACCGTCTCCCCCAAGACGACGACTCGTACTACGGAGTCGCACGACGGGTCGCGGCGGAGACTCCGGGTGCCTACAGCCCGAACCAGTATCAGAACCCCGCCAACCCGGAAGCGCACTACCTGACGACCGGTCCAGAGATCTGGGACCAGACCGAGGGAAGGGTCGGCGCCGTCGTCATCGGTGTGGGCACCGGAGGAACCATCACCGGCGCAGGGCGTTACTTGAAAGAGATGAATCCCGACATCCTCGTGATCGGTGCCGACATCGAAGGTTCCATCTACACGGCGCTGACCGACAAGGAGATCCATCAGTACCTCGTCGAGGGCGTTGGGGAGGACTTCTGGCCCGAGACACTCGACCCGTCGATTGTCGACGAGTACGTGATGGTGACCGACGCGGACTCATTCACCATGACCCGTCGGCTGGCGAGAGAAGAGGGCCTCCTCACCGGTGGTTCCGGGGGGATGGCCGTCCACGCCGCCGTCGACTTCCTCGAGCGGGATCCGGAACGGCTCACCGTGGTACTGCTGCCCGATTCGGGTCGTGGCTACCTCTCGAAAGTGTTCAACGACGACTGGATGCGCGACAACGGATTCGAGGTGACGTGATGCACTTCGAGACCGACGCCATTCACGCCGGACAAGAACCCGATCCGACGACAGGCGCCGTCACCGTCCCGATTCACGCAACTTCAACCTATGCGCAGGAGTCCCCCGGTTCTCATCGTGGCTACGAGTATTCGCGAACGGGCAACCCGACACGGCAGGCACTCGAAACCGCACTCGCCGTTCTGGAGGGTGCCGGGTCGGGAGGAGCGGTTGCCACCGCGTCGGGGATGGCAGCGACCGCCCTCGTCGGCTACCTCCTCGGTCCCGGCGATCGGCTGATACTGCCCGATGACGCCTACGGAGGCACGTTCCGCTTCTTTGCACACGTGCTCTCTGCGCACGGCGTCGAGTGGTCCGCGGTCGACATGGCCGATGTCGACACGATCGACCGAGCGCTGGACGAATCCACCCGACTGGTGTGGATCGAGACACCCACGAACCCGTTGCTCCGCATCGTCGACCTCGCTGCTGCGGTCGAACGAGCACACGAGCGTGGGGCAATCGTTGTCGTCGACAACACGTTCGCAACCCCCTACCTCCAACGGCCGCTCGAGTATGGAGCGGATCTCGTTGTCCACTCGACCACCAAGTATCTCGGCGGGCACTCCGATGTCGTCGGCGGCGCCGTCATCGCTCGCGACCCTGAGCTATTCGAACGTCTGAAGTTCCTCCAGAACTCCGCCGGTCCGATCCCTGGTCCGTTCGACGCGTGGCTGACGCTTCGTGGGATCAAGACGCTGGCGGTCCGAATGGAACGCCACTGTGACAACGCCGAGACGGTGGCCTCGTTCCTCGAAGGTCACCCGGAGGTCACCAACGTGTTCTATCCGGGCCTGCCGTCCCATCCGCAACACGCGCTCGCTGCTCGACAGATGGGGCGGTTCGGCGGGATGATCTCGTTTCGTGTCGCCGGAGGCAAAGCGAAGGCCCATTCGGTCGCCTCGAGCACCCGAGTCTTCACCCTCGCCGAGAGTCTCGGCGGGGTCGAGTCGCTCATCGAGGTGCCGGCGGCGATGACACACCTCTCCGTCGCGGGAACCTCACTGGAGGTCCCTGAGGATCTGATCCGTATCTCGGTGGGGCTAGAGCACATCGACGACCTCATCAACGATCTCGAGTTGGCGCTGCGCGCCTGAGTCGCTGAGATACTGCGCGACATGTATCCGACGCCCATCCTCGTGATCGCCCTGATCGTGACGGTGGCCGCGAGCGCACTCCAAGGGACCATCGGCTTCGGCTTTTCGGTGATCTCCGTGCCGATCCTGACACTGCTGTATCCGGGCCTCACACCGATCCCACAGTTGCTGATGGTTGCGCCCCTCACCGTGTTCATGGCCCTTCGAGAACGCAGCAGCCTCGACCTGCGGGGCGCAGGGTGGATCGTGGCAGGTCGCTTCCCGGGTGCGGTGATCGGCGCACTGCTCCTCGCAAACGTTTCACGCCGCGCACTCGACGGTCTCATCGCCGGAGTCATCCTGACGGCGGTCGTCGCGCTCGCAGTGGGGTTCAGCATCAGGCTGACCCCGGTGAACAAGTTCGTTGCCGGACTCCTGTCGGGAGTCAGCGGCACGACATCCGCCATCGGTGGACCGCCACTCGCGCTCCTCTACCGGAACGAAGCAGGAGCCACGCTTCGATCGAGCCTCGCAGCGATCTTCACGATCGGCGTCACCATCAACCTGACCACTCTCTGGATTGCCGGTCAGATCCACCGGGAGGATCTCATGACAGCGCTCCTGCTCGTCCCAGCGGTCGGGGTCGGGCTGTTCCTCAGCCGCTACCTGACAGGTCGGGTGGAGGGTGAGGCACTTCGCCGGGGCATCCTCATCGTGTCGGCGTTCGCCTGCGTCGGCCTCGCCGTCAAGACGGCTGTTGGGCAGTAGCCTCCCGTGGCAGCGATTTGTCGAACACCTGGCGTCGAATCTCCATGATGAGTGCCTCAGCGATCCGCAGATCGATCTCCGCCAGGTAGTCCTCCTGCATGACCGGATCCCAATTCTCCCAGGATTCCACCAGAGCTAGCCCTTCTCCAGGTCCCAGCCAACCACCGACTGTGGCCGTTATACCACCCCCCGCGATATCGCGTCAAGGGTGGAGGCCAGACAATGCGTCCTTCAGTGAGAGCCCGGCACCATGCAACCCCCACTCGACCAGAAGGAGAAGCGCGAGGAGAATCCCAACCGTCAGGAGCGCCCGGATCCGGTACGTCGTCATCTGGCGACGATCCTCGAGATATGACCGTTGTGTCGGCTGCACCAAGAGGGACTGCGGGGGAATGGCGGTCCGGTGCGTTTCGGCGCGTACCGGCCGCCGTACCGGCTCCGACCGAGGAAGCGCCGCCTCTCGCGGAACAACCCCGTCATCGTGCGTGATCGATTCGTCGGTCCTCGGCTCGGCGCCCTGCGCCTCACCGACCTCCTGTGGCCCCTCGAGAGGTCGAGTCTCCCCGCTCACGCCGGCGTCTACCACAACAGCCTCATCGACCTCGGCCGGAACTGCTCCAGGCTCACCTAGATCCGAAGGAGCGAGATCCGAGAACGACCCCCCGATCGAGCTGGAAGAACGGGAGAGCTCAACGCTCTCGAGCAACACGTCCTCCGGGAGATCCAGCACCGCTGCAAGGGCGATGACGACTTCTGCATCCTTCGGTTCGCTCCGGCCACGCTCCCACCCGCGGATCGTCGACGGCGCTCGACCGACGAGCTCAGCGACCCGCTGGTAGCTCAACCCCGCGGCCTCTCGACCCTGTTGAACGAGTGTGGCAAACGTCTCCATCGGCACCGCGAAGGTTACCCCGGCTCGCTGCGCTCGCAGCCAACAGCTGACAGCCAACGGCTCGCGATCGCATCCAGGCCGGCAAGGCAGCCACTCCGTCAACGGAGAATCCCGAAACCTCCACAGAGCGACGCCGGCGCAGTGAGACGGGCGCGGGGGACGCCGGTCCTCGGGACCTCAACCAGGATGTCGTTCAACACCGAGCCACTAACCTGCCACACGGAGGCGACCGAGCGCCTGGTGGGCTCCCCGGTCTTCAAAACCGGTGGGGGGTCGAAAGGTCCCCGGCGGGTTCGATTCCCGTCCGCCTCCGCCAATGGCAACCCTTGTAGCACAAGGGTTTGCGAGGCCCGCATCATACGGTGAGAGCTTGCCGATTCCGCATCTCCACGACCTTGTGTCCGTCAGAGATCCGAGATACACCTCGTCTATCTAAGGTGGCGAGGGCCTCCTGATCGGACGGGAAAAGGTGTCCGTAGCGGTCAAAGGTCACCTGAATCGAAGAATGGCCCAGGTGGGCTTGCACGGCTTTCGGGTTGGCTCCGGTGGCAATGAGAAGCGAAGCGCAGATGTGCCGGAGGTCGTGGACACGGAGATGCTCGATGCCCGCGTCCTCGAGGGCCGCATCGGCGGCGTGGCCGTCAGCGACCGCTCGGCGGCTTGACGTCTTTGACGACGACCCAGCGGTGTTTGCCGATCTTGCGGTCCTTGGTGAACCCGGCCTCCGGGGATCTGGTATCTAGAACGGTCAACGGCCAGCGCGCGACCACCCCCACGGGTCCTCGACAATCCCTCACTCCACCCATTCGGAGAACGGGTGGGCGATCAAGTTGGCATTGAAGTAGCGAGAATCACCTGTCACCTCGTCGCCGATCCACGACGGCTTCGCGAACCACTCGTCCGGATCCGACAGCTCCACCTCAGCGACGATCAGACCCGCGTTCTCGAGGTGAAAATCGTCCACCTCCCAGATGTGGCCCCGGTGCGGCACCGAGTATCTGGTCTTGAAGATGATCGGTCGTTCACAGAGGTGGTCCAGCATCGAGTCTGCGTCACGCCGCGGGATCTCATACTCGAACTCGGATCTCGTGGCGCCGACAGTGATGCCCTTGACGGTGATGTAGCCACGCTCCCCGACGGTCCGCACCCTGACCGTCCTCTCCTTCACCGTCGACAGATAGCCCTGCCGGTAGTCGATGCCATCAGCCATCTCCCGCCACTCCTGTGACGTCACCAGAAACTTGCGTTCGATTTCTATGCCCATCGCAACCCCCGAATCATGGCCGGATAGCTCTCGTTCATCCGAGCATCGATCCCCAGATCCGCTGCTGCCGACTCCACCGCATGTGGATCTGCCGATTCGACCGCAACGGTCTCGTAGACGGTGTCGTCGATCTGAACGAGAGAGGCTTCACCTCTGCATGATCCAAAAGAGACGAGCGAACGGTCCTTCTGCACCGGCACGACGACCACCCCTTCGAGCGTCTCCGCCGCCGCGACGAACGCCGCCTCGCCCATCGCCCCTCCGGCCATCGCCGGTGAGCCGGCACCGAGGGGATCGAATACCGACGCCGCCACAACGTTGGCATCCAGAGGAAACGCGGCCTTGAACACCGGACGCCATCGCTCCAACACGCCGCTGACCACGAGGAGTTGTTTGATGTCGACGACACCAGCCCTGATCTTCACATTGATGTCCTCAACGTGCGACACAACGTAGGTTTCGCTGCTGTGCCTGCGTTCGAAGAGCGATCCCCGTTCGAGGAGCATCTGACGGACCGACCGAAGATCGAGGTCCCAAACTCGGAACTCGTAACGCGGAACGATTTCCATCGCCGCGAACGTAGCACCTACCGGACCGCTACCCGTCCAAACCGCTCCAATTGCGGAACGATGCGTTCGGCATCCCCAACCATCACGGTTGTCAGCAGAGACGGGACGAGGAACGTCGACGCCGCAACGCGCACCTCTGCCGGCGTCACCGAGCGCATCTCCTTGAGGTATGTTCGCAAGTACGCGAGGTCCAATCCCCTGGCCAGCAGCGAGTCGATCAGGTTGGCAAGTCCAGCCTTGGTGTGGGCTCGAATCGAGAGGACTCCCATCGCGTAGCGCCGGGCGCTGTCGATCTCCTCGTCCGACCACGCCCTTTGGTGTTCCATCTCCGCCAGTATCTCGGCGAACGCTGCTCCCGTCACCTCGGTCCGAACATCGGCGGCGATAGTGACACTTGAACCCGCCGCCAAGTGTTGAGGCTGCGAGTGAACGCTGTAGGTGTAGCCCTTCTCTTCGCGGAGGTTGGTCACGAGGCGCGACAAGAAGTACCCGCCGAACACCAGATTCGCGAGCCCGAACGCCGTGTCATGGGCCGGAGCCGGGCCACCCATCCGAATGCTGGTCTGCTGTGCCCCCTCTCTATGCACGACAAGGAGCGGACGGCGCGTCCGCACCCCGATGGGCGGCACCCTCGACGGCTTCCTCCTTCGAATCCACCGCTCGCTCGCGATCGCGTCCAGAAGCCGAAGAGGGGAGAGATCGCCGACAACGGTCATCATGCCCGACGATGTCAGCCGCCCGTGGAGCGTGCGCAGACCGGCCCCGGTAACGCGGCGCACGGTGGATGGAGACGGAAGCCCGAGCCCGTACGGGTGACGCCCGAACATCCGTCTACGGAACACCTCCTCGGCGATGACACCCGGCTGGGAACGGGCGAGCACAACCTCCTCGGCGAGACGGTTGCGCTCAACGCGAACGGGACCGTCAGGAAACGTGGCGGTGCGAACGATTTCCGACAGAAGCGCCAAGAATTCGGTCATCCGTCCGGAAGGGACCGATCCCGTGATCACGAACGCGTCCTCCGTCGTACCGGCCGTCAACGTCGCCCCCATCGACTGGAGATCCATGTCGATCTTCATCTGAGAGCGACGGCCGGTGCCGGCGGTGATGGTTCTGGCGAGCAGATCACGCGCTGCTTCCTCCGCGGCGTTCGAAGCAACCATCGGCAAACGAAGACGCAGTTCAACCAGTGGCATTCCGCCCCTGCGAACAATGACGGCGCGCATCCCGTTCGTCAGGGTCTCGTCGGTTGCACGGGGAACGCGAAAAGGGCGCGGCGAGGAGACGGTTGGGATCACCGGCCACCTCCCGGGACGAGCCTGAGTTCAGCTCTCCGATCACGGCGAATCCACTCCTGTGCAGTGGCCGCAATCTTCTCTGCGGTGAGTCGCTGGTAGTACCCAGGAACCTCTTCGAGCAGTTCGACATTGCCGTGCAGCAGTACCAGGCCGGCGGCCATGAGAGCCCGACTGAGCACGTGATCCATCTTGCGGGTGTGCGTGGCAACGGTCTTGGTCACGAAGCGCACCACCTCTTCCTCTGACAGGCTCTCGATGGAACGCTCAACCTCATCGTCGATCATCGAAACGATCCGATCCCGATCCTCGAGACGCGGGTAGAACGTGCTGATCTGAAATCGGGTCGGATCCCGCATCTCGAACGGACCACCCCAGCCGGGAGACTCGCCGATCCAGGCGTCCACCGCCGTGACAAGCCTCTCCTTCTGCACGAGTCGCTGCTCGAGACGCGAGGCAACCCCGTCGGTCAGAATGCTCCCGAACACATCCAGGGCAAGCACGCCTTCTAGATCACGGATCGGATCGGGGACCCGGTAGCCAAGGGCCAGTGCAGGCGCCGGGGCGAACGGGTCGGTCACCTCGGCGAGTCGAACGCCGGCACCGACGGGTTCAGCAAACGACGGTCTGCGAGGCCGTCGACCCCCAGGGATACCACCGAGGTAGCGTTCCGCCATGCCAACGGCATCCACGGGATCGATGTCGCCGCACATCGAGAGCACCGCGTTCGCCGGCGTGTAGAAGCGGGAGAAGAACTTCTTGACATCGCTGAGGTCTGCGGCGTCGAGATCCTCGAAGCTGCCGTATCCATCGTGCGCGTTCGGGTACGTGTCGAACATCAGCTCCGGCAGTTGGATCCAAGGAAACTTCCCGTAGGGACGGTTCAGCACGTTCAGACGGATCTCCTCCTGAACCACTGCCCGCTGATTGTCCAGGTTGTCCTGGTCGAGAACGAGAGAGCGCATTCGGTCGGCCTCGAGGAACAAAGCCAGTTCGACCGCCGCGGACGGCAACACCTCGTAGTAGACCGTGTAGTCGGGAGTCGTCATTCCGTTCAGGACCCCACCGTTGCCGAGTATCAGCCGATCGAACTCCCCTTTGGGAACGTGCTTCGACCCCTGGAACATCATGTGCTCGAACAGGTGGGCGAATCCGCTTCTCCCCTCCGGCTCGGATCGGAACCCCACGTCGTAAAGAATCGACACGGCCACGACAGGGCTCGACCGGTCGGAGAGGATCACCACTCGAAGACCGTTGGAAAGCACCTGAACCGGGAACATCGACGCAAGGATAGGACTGGAGTGCGCCGTGACAGTGTGCCACCATGGTGTGGTGACGAACGGCCCCATGATCGACAGCGGCGCCGGGTTTCGGGTGCTGCCCGGATGGCGCGTCGGGAATCTCGTCGAGGAATCGACAACACGATCCGGTCTCCTCGTGCCGGCCGCCACTATCGCGGAGAAGTCCACGGAGGCGCTGGCGCTGGTCGACGTGCAGAACGGCGAACGATTCTGGGCCGTGCCCACCGACGCATGGCGATTCATCTGGCCCTCCACCGGTCAAGTCGTGATCGCTGTCCGGGAAACCCAGATCATCGCCGAAGAGCAGCACGACGATCAGCACCCCGGAGGTCGCTACCTGTGACGACCGGCCGTTCCGAACGGCGACTCACCGCGACCGTTACCGACCTCTCGGTCGTTCGCCAGCGGGCCTTCCTCGTCGGCTCCCTCTTCGACAGCGAACCGGAGCGATCCCTCGACGAACTCGAACGCCTCACCGACACCGCCGGGTCGGATACTGTCGGTCGCTCCGTGCTGCGATCTCGACCACCAAACCCCGCCACCTTCATCGGTTCGGGCCAGGCAAGGGAGTTGGCACACGAAACGGCGAGACTCGACGTGGACGTCGTCATCTTCGACGACGACCTCACCCCGAGCCAGCAGAGGAACCTCCAAAAGATCTTCGCGTGCGATGTCGTCGACCGACCCGGCCTCATCCTCGACATCTTCGCCCAGCATGCAACGAGCCGGGCCGGAATGCTCCAGGTCGAACTCGCGCTGCTTCGCTATCACCTGCCGCGTCTCCGGGGACGCGGAGCTGACCTGAGCAGACAGGCAGGAGGGATCGGAACTCGGGGACCAGGCGAGACGAAGCTCGAGACCGATCGGCGCCGGATCGAGCACAGAATCACTCGGCTCTCGGCAGACCTCGACAAGCTCGAACGCACACGGGCCACACAGCGCAAGGCTCGCGCCAGAAACGATGTTCCTCTGCTCGCCCTCGTTGGCTATACCAATGCCGGCAAGTCGACGATGCTCAACGCGCTCACCGGGACCGACGTGCTCGTGGAGGATCGCCTGTTCTCAACGCTCGACGCGACCGTACGCAGGCTCGAACTCCCGGATGGTCGCGGGGTCGTGTTCTCCGACACGGTCGGATTCGTCCGTCGCATCCCCCACGACCTCATCGCCGCGTTCCACTCCACACTCGAAGAGATCGCGGACGCTTCAGTAATCCTGCACGTGGCCGACGCGTCCGATCCCGCCACCGAGACGCACATCGACGCTGTTCGAGAAGTTCTCGAGGAACTCGGAGCAGCGACGATCCCCGAACAGCTCGTCTTCAACAAGATCGACGCCGCCGATCCCGTGCACATCCACCGCCTCGAGCGACTTCACCCCGATGCCGTCTCCACCTCGGCGAAAACCGGGGACGGGCTGGCAGTGCTTCTCGATCGGGTGGCACAGCTGCTACCACATGAACTGATCACGGCTACCGTCACGGTCCCCTATGACCGTCCTGATCTCCTTGCGATCGTCTGGAATAGCACCGAGGTCGTCCACGAGGAACACACCGACACCGGAACCCGGTTCACCGTGAGGATGCCGCCGAGTCTTCGTTCGGCCTTCGAGAAGGGGACACACCGGCACGCGTGACCGCATGCCGGTGTGTGTCCGGAGAACGTCGACTTCAGGAACCGGCCTTCGCCAGCCCGAGCAGTGCCATCCCCGCGATGAATACGAGAATCACGACCAGGATGAAAACGATCACGGCCGGAATCAGGACGATTGCTGCAGCCGCACCCGTCGATACATCCTCGGACTCTCTGACGGCGATGATCGCGCACACCATCGACCAGGCCCACCCAACAAGACTGCCGATCCACGGGATGATGGCGAGTGCGCTCGGAGCGTAGGCGTAGCCAAGAGGGCGGAACATCTCCATGAACGCCGCCTTGCCGCTAAACAACTTGCCGACCAGCCAGAGGATTCCGGTGCCGATGGCCAGCCCAAGTGTGGGCGCCAGGATGATGGAGAATAGCCATGAGCCGAACTTGAAGTCGCCGGGGCCGATGGCGAGCCCAAGCCCACCGATGGCGGCTGCGATCGCTACGACGATCATCGCCTCAGACGTCTTCGTCTCGTCCGTCGATACTTCCTTGTAGAGCGTGGGATCGAGCTTGACCGCCCTGATCACCCGATCCATCAGTCCACCGCTCCCGTTTTCAACCGTCACACGTCCCTCCGCTGTCGAGTCGGGACATCATTGCACACCGGTCGGCTGGATGGCGGGAATCCTCAGTGTTCTGACGCCACAAGAGCAGCTCCGACGATGCCCGCTTCGTTCTCGAGAACCGCAGGCACCACGTTGGG